>CAYSGX010000065.1:0-1881 GCA_964430605.1 uncultured Chitinophagaceae bacterium | reverse complement strand
TAATGCAATGTTGTAGATGTATAATTCATCCATTTTAAAATTTGCCGATTGAGTTCCTCCCGGTTGTACTCCGATACGCAAGTTAGTGTTGGTAGTATTTAAAGCGAATGTATTAGTGCTAACTGCCACGCCATTAAGGTAAGTCGTAGTTTGAGTACCATTATAAGTTAATGCAAAATGCTTCCAGTCGGTAGAGTAAGGGCTTGCAACAGAAAAGTCTGTTTGAAAATTAGAAACGTAAATTCTTTGTTGGCTGCTTGAGTAAGAAATAGATAATACACCGCCACCTCCGGTTCCATAATTAAAAAGATGGTGATCAACATTTGAGTTGCTGCTAAACCAGAATGCAATAGTACGTGCACTTGAGCCTATAGGCATACCTGTTACCGATGTGTTGGCAGTACCTTGTCCTGTAGCAAAATTATTTGCCCGGTTAGGCGAGCTAAATCTGTCGTTAACAAAATTTGCAGTTGCTGTAATGGATCCTCCATTAAGACCCGAAAAGTTGTTGTCGAAGCTGAAATACTCAACAAAACCATTAGTAGGAACTTGCGCCTTTACTATACATACCATACACAGTAAAAAAGCTAATTGTAAAAAGAGTTGTTTTTTCATGAAAAGTTTTTTATTTGGTTCGGAAGCAAAAATGAATTTGTTTCAAATATATAATGGCACTCAATTGACGAAGCACCGCTATTGGGTTTACGAAAGTGCCGTTTGGGTTTATGAAGTAAAATATCCCGGTTAATTAATTACACTCTTTAAAAACAAATACCCCGCAACACCTTCGCATTGCGGGATATGTAAATGCTTAAAAATTGCTGTGTAATTATTCTTTAATAAATTTCTTTACCGTTTGCTTGCCATTTTCTGTTGTCAGTTTTAAAAAATAAACGCCTTGCTGCATTTGCGACACATTAACAGATTCTACAGCACCTGTTTCTTCATGCAATAAAACACCAATTGCATTTAAAACTTCTGCTTTTACAATGTGTTCAGATGTTCTAATGTTTAGCATAGTATTGGCAGGGTTGGGATACATACCTACTTTAATTTCAGCAGCAGTATTGTTGACAACTGAGGTAATAGTACCGGTATTATATAAACTTAAAATGCTTTCATTGCTCAAGCCGGTTTCATAAATGCGAATTTCATCTATCAGCCCTGCAAAGCTTGATTGATAACCCAGAGTTCCGTTTATATTATTTTCTAAAGCGCCTACATGTAAAGATGAATTGCTGGAAATGAAAGCAGATGGGCCCAGCCTTCCATTGTTAAACACTCCATCAATAAATATAGATATGGTATCCGGCTCCCACTTGAATGTAAGCATGTGCCAGTTATTATCTAATGTATCATTTGCAGCAAAATAATCTGCGCTTGATGTGGAGGTGTAAACTTCAAAATAGGGCTTTTGAGAAGCATCTGTGCCTGTCAGAAATGAACCCAAATAGAAATCCGGCTGACCTGTTTCTTTTTCATATTTCAACTGGCAAACGCCTACGTTGTAGCCGGGCTTAGAGCCAAGTTTCACCCAATAATTAACGGTGTATCCCGTCAAACCACTTGGGGTTGAAAATGGAGCCGAGAAATATTCGCTGCCCCCAAGGCTTAGTGCATGTGAGCCATTTCCCGTATTGGTGTTTGTGCTGAAAGATGGATTACCTCCGTTGTGTACCAATGGAGCACCTGAGCCGGTGCTGGCAAGCGATTGCTCAAACGAATAATTAACTACCGGTGTTTGAGCTTTACCGGTAAAAATGCAAATTGCTGCAAATGCAAATACTAAAATTGATTTTTTCATTATTGTTGTTTATTTGGTTCAGGCGCAAAAATGAATCTGCTTCAACTATACAATTGTACTCAATTGACGAAGCACCA
>CAYSGX010000064.1:0-10991 GCA_964430605.1 uncultured Chitinophagaceae bacterium | reverse complement strand
GAAACTTATTCTATTAATCCTGTTACTGATGCTACGGATTATGTATGGACAGTATCAGGAGGCGGCACTATTGTAAATGGACAAAATACTGTTTCGATTGATATAGACTGGACAACTTCGGGCGGTGCATACACGGTAGAAGTCGTTGCTTCAAATTCCTGCGGAAGTACATCTGCTTCTGTTGACGTAAATGTACATCCTGCTGCTCCTGTATCTGTGAGTTCAATTACAGGAGAAATCAATCCATGCCCGGATCTGTTGACCTATTCCATTAATCCTGTTGCCGATGCTACGGATTATGTTTGGTCAGTATCAGGAGGCGGCATTATTCTAAGCGGACAAAATACAACTGCTGTTGATATAGGTTGGACAACTTCGGGCGGTGCATACACGGTATCTGTTACGGCAAGCAATTCGTGTGGCAGTGTGTCGGAAACAGTAAGTGTCAATGTGTTGCCTTATCCTCCAACTTCAATAGGAGCTATTATTGGCGATACGGCTGTATGTCCGGGTACGCAAGTTTATTTTGTAAATCCTGTAGCCAATGCTACGGATTATGTTTGGTCAGTATCAGGAGGCGGTACTATTGTAAGCGGACAAAATACAACTGCTGTTGATATAGACTGGACAACTACGGGCGGTGCATATACTGTATCTGTTACGGCAAGCAATTCGTGTGGCAGTGTGTCGGAAACAGTAAGTGTCAATGTGTTGCCTTATCCTCCAACTTCAATAGGATCTATTATTGGCGACACGGCTATATGTCCGGGTACGCAAGTTTATTTTGTAAATCCTGTAGCCAATGCTACTACCTACAACTGGTCAATTGACGGCAGCGGTGTAATTGTAGATGGCAATGGCACAAATACCATTACGGTAAACTGGGTAGATCCGGGCGGAGAATCTTCATTAACGGTTACTGCTTCCAATGCCTGTGGCACTTCACCGCAGGCTACCTTAACCGTAACTGTTTATCCAAGCCCTCCTGCACCTAATATCAGTGTCAGCAACAGCGAAATCTGCGAAGGCGAAAGCACAACTATTACAGTTACCAATGCAGCAGGAGACATCAATATATACACAACACCGACAGGCAACACATTTGTGGGTGAAAACCCTTTAACGGTAAGCCCTGCGGTTACTACTACCTATTATCTTGAAATAACCAACAAATTCGGCTGCTTGTATAGCGAAAGCCGTGTTCCTGTTGTGATTACGGTGAACCGTGCGCCTTCACCGCCTGTAATTTCCGCAGATGATATTGAAGTATGTTTTGGCAGTTCAACAACACTTACTGCTACTTCTACTACACAAGGAAGTATTATTACATGGTGGGACGCACCTGCGAATGGCAATGTATTGGGAACAGGTACTACCTTTCAAACTGATAATCTTACCGAGAACACGACCTATTATGTAACTGCCACTTCTGCCAACGGCTGTGGTCAGCTTGGTGACAGAACCGTTGCGGAAGTAACAGTAATATCACTGCCTGTTGTTACGCTTACCAGCGACAGAGATAACAATGCTATTTTTCCGCAGGAAGTAATCACCTTTACGGCATTGCCCGATACCTACGATAATTATGAGTTTTTTGTAAACGGTGTCAGCGTGCAGTCAGGATATGAAAATACTTATAGTTCGAGCAGGTTTAAAGACAATGATACGATAGCGGTAATTGCTACATTCAGGAATTGTGTTAGCGAAGAAGATAAAGCAGTAGTAAAGATGAGAGATTTTCCGAACGCCTTTACTCCGAACGGAGACGGCAGAAATGACATTTTTATGCAAGGTTATGATATTGTTGTGCTGAACAGGTGGGGGCAGGAATTGTTCAGAGGTAACAATGGGTGGGACGGTACATTTAAAGGCGACAGGGTTTCACCCGGAACATATTTCTATATTTTGACAATGAAGGATATTACTGACAGCGATAATATTGTTAAAGGAACGGTGATGGTGGTGAAGGATTAGATAGGACTATGCTTCATTAAATTTCTTACGTTTATTGAAATATAGCTGCTGTTTTAGAGATTGTCGAAAATAAAATGTGCCATTGCCTAAAGTCTAACGGCAATGAATTTGTCGAATCCATAAGGATTTTGGTAAAGTGGTTGCTTTCTTAGAAAAAAGAAAGGCAAAGTTTCAGGAAAAATAGAACATCGTCATTCCAATAAAAAAGTCCCGACATAAATTTATGTCGGGACTTTTTTATTTTATGCAAAACAATTGCTCTTAGTAAGAATAAGCAATACCTTTTTTATTGCCTTGCGCGCCATAAGCGCCTGATTGCATACCGCCTTTAGCATCTTTATCGGCAGTGATATAAACAAACGGAGCACCTAAAGCAGCGGCTGCTTCCAACAGTTTTCTTAAAGAACGCTTATCAGAACCCGCAGCAGAAGTATAGCCCGAGAAGAAACCCATAGTTTTACCCTGAACTTCATCTACTTTCTTCAAGCCGACAATCTGAGATTTGTCTAACAGCACTTCAACTTTTTCCCAGTCAGCTTTTCCTCTTACTTCAATTTTTTCAGAAACTTCTTCTTCTCTGCCGCTTTTGTAAACAATTTTACCGATAGCCATTTTAGATGTTGTCTGCTCGGCTTCTTCGCCTGCATACTTGTAGATTACTTTAAAATCGTCAACTTTAACAACGTTGGCATCAATGGTTTTGCCATTGTGGAAGTGAATTTTGTCTGTTTGAGCCATCAACATTGAAATTGATGCAAAAACAACTGCAAATAATGCGAAAAGATTTTTCTTCATGATAAAATATTTTTTAGTTTTTGAATTAATTCGGAGCTAAAGTTAAAACAAGATACCCGTAAAATTCAATTAAAAGTTACTGTAATCAGTTGAAAAGTATAAAACATGAAAAAAAATACAGCAATTACCGTATAATTTCTTTCACCAAATAATTATTCCTTTCAGCAGCATTTCGGGTAATTAATTCGCCTAAAAAACCCGCTAAAAAAAGTTGTACGCCAACAATAATACTTACTAAAGCAAGGTAAAATAAAGGCTGGTCAACTACATCGCGGGGCTTGATGCCTGTAGAAATTATATAGAGCTTTTCTACAATCAGCCATATTGTAACAAAGCCGCCAAACAGAAAAGAGAAAGTGCCGATAGTGCCGAATAAGTGCATGGGGCGTTTACCGAAGCGTGTTACAAACAGAATGGAAAGTAAATCCAAAAAGCCGTTTACAAAACGCTCTAAACCGAACTTGGTTGTGCCGTATTTACGTTCCTGATGATGCACTACTTTCTCGCCTATTTTATTGAAACCTGCTTTTTTTGCAATTACAGGAATATAGCGGTGCATTTCTCCATACACCTCAATGGTTTTAATCACATCTTTTTTATAGGCTTTCAGTCCGCAATTAAAATCGTGCAGCTTTATATCGCTCATCCATGCAGTAACGCCATTATATAATTTGGTAGGAATGGTTTTGGTAACAGGGTCGTAACGTTTTTTCTTCCAACCCGAAACCAAATCAAAACCGTCTTCGATAATCATTTTATATAAAGGCAGAATTTCTTCGGGGCTATCCTGCAAATCGGCATCCATAGTAATAACTACACTGCCTTCTGCTAATTTAAAACCTTCGTTCAAAGCGGCAGACTTGCCGTAATTTCTTCTGAAACTGATACCCTTAACCGCAGGGAATTTCTCTGATAAAGATTTAACTACTTCCCAGCTTTTATCTCTGCTGCCATCATCAATCAAAATAATTTCAAAGATTTTCCCGCTGCCTTCCAGACTTTTATAAATCCAAGCAGTTAATTCGGGAAGCGATTCTTCCTCGTTATAGAGCGGAATAATTATGGAAATATCTGTTTGAGAACTCACCTTTTAATTTCCTATGGTTTGTTTAAACGACTTGTGAAGATAAAATAATTATTAATCAGCATTTCTAATGATTAAGCCGCTTTGTTTTGATATAATTCAATTAAATCCAGTTCGGTATGTTTCTTGTCGGTTTCTTCTTCAATGTCAAAATCATCTTGCAAGCCCAGCCAAAATTTCGCGGAATTTCCAAAGTATTTCGATAACCTTAATGCGGTATCTGCGGTTATTCTTCTGTTTCCTTTAATTATTTCCGAAATTCTGTTCTGCGGAATACCAATATCTTTTGAAAGCCTGTATGCGCTTATTTCTAAAGGAATCAGAAATTCTTCCTGTAAGATTTCTCCCGGATGAATGTTTTTTAATTTTTTCATAGATATGCTGTTTCAATGATAATCAACTATTTCTACTTCGCTTGAATTACCGTTATTCCATCTAAAAATGATGCGCCATTGGTCATTAATTCTAATAGAATAGAAACCATTCAAATCTCCTTTAAGTTTTTCTAACCGATTAGAAGGCGGGATTTTTAAATCAGCAATATTTTGAGAGTTATTCAGCATTCTCATTTTTCTTCGAGCCATTTCCTGAATTTCCGTAGAGAATGTTTTTACTCTCGTCCCTTCCCAAATCTTTTCAGTGTCTTTTGAGCCAAAGGAAATTATCATAGTTACGTTTTACGTAATTACGTCAAAGATAAGTAATTTCTAAAAATAATCAGGTATCCTGTATATTATCATCTTCCAAATCAGGCGAAACAATCTGCAAATCGGGGTCGTTGTGTTTGGTAGTTAAATAGAAAATACCGCTGATAATTAAAGAATAAATGAAGCCTATAATACAAGAGCCTGCAAAATTCATTGATGAAAATTTTAAAGACGGTTCGTAGCTTTGGGTTTCAGCTTTCGCAATGGCTTTTTCAATTTCTTTCTCAGGCGCTTTAGCAATTTCCATGTAATGGATGGTACGCTCAATAGCTTTTTCTTTTGAGATAGTGATGAGGTCTCTGTCAATATATTTAAAAAGTATGCCGTTAAATGCTATCCACATAAAAAGAGAAACTACAGAAACAATGAAAGTATATTTTACACCTTGCTTAAAATTGATAAAATTGTTTTGCTTTTTCCTGATTACATTGGCGGTAATGATTTTAAACGCCACGATAAAAGCATAAGCTACAAACAACCAAAGGTCTAATACCAATGCGATGTTAATGAGATACAATACCAGTGTATATACTATACACAAAAAGCCTGCAATAATCCCATTTTGCAGCGCAATATTATTGAAGTTTACAGTATTCTTTTCAGGCATAATTTTTTGTTTTTTGTTTCCCGCAGATTGCGCAGATGCCGCAAAGAAGTATCAGCGTAATTTGCGCAATCTGCGGGAGATAATTTTTAACTACTCAACACAACTTGATTTTTATTAATTACTCCCAACGGCTTTCCTGTAAATTCCATTCCCGCAAACGGAGTATTTTTCGATTTTGAACGAATATGCTTTTTATCAAACTGCCATTTCAGTTCGCTGTCGAAAATTGAAATATCTGCCGCATTGTTTTCTTTAATTGTTGCAGGCGGCAGGTTTAAAATCTTTCTTGGATTGGCGGCAAATTTTGCCACAATATCTTCTAATTTCAGCTTGTCTTTTAAAGCGGTATTGGCAATGGCAAAGGCTGTTTCCAAACCAATCATACCAAATTCAGCCGCATCAAATTCCACATCTTTTGCTTCGGTATCTTGCGGACTGTGGTGCGATGCAATTACTTCAATTGTACCATCTTTCAAGGCTTTGATTAATGCCTCTTTATCTTTTGCCGTGCGCAGTGGCGGATATACTTTCAGGTTGGTATCATAGCGTTCCAGACTTTCATCGGTGAGCAGCAAACTGAAAGGCGCAACAGATGCTGAAATATTTAAACCTTTCGCTTTGGCTTTCTTAATATGCGCAACCGATTCGGGCGTACTTACAAAAGCAAAATGTATTCTTGAATCAGTGTATTCACACAAATAAATATCGCGCTGCACAATCAGTTCTTCTGCCAAATTCGGAATACCTTTCATTCCGAATTTTGAGCTTGAAACACTTTCATTCATTTGCCCGCCTGCACTCAGCGAAGCATCATCGGGAAAGCTGTACACCAAACCGTTGAAAGGTTTCACATACAACAAGCTGCGCATCATCATGCCTGCACTGACATGCGTTGTCGCACCATCAGAAAAAGCAATGGCGCCACTGTTGTTCATGTCATAAATCTCTGCAATATCTTTCCCTTTGCAATCAACCGTTAAAGCCCCCACAGGGCGAATATCGGTTACAAGCGATTCGCTTTTTTTCAGAATATATTCTATTTCAGATTTTGAATGTAACGCAGGCTTGGTATTGGGCAAACAACAAACGGTAGTAAAACCGCCTGCCGAAGCAGCCAGCGAACCGCTTTTCAAATCTTCTTTATGCTCTAATCCAGGGTCGCCCAGAAATGCCGCCATATCCACCCAGCCCGAAGAAACACAAAGGTTTTTGCTTTCAACAATCTTGCAGTTTTTTGGTGCAGAAATATTTTTACCGATTTTGGTAATGATTCCTTTCTGAATCAGAATATCTCTTTTTTGTAAATGATGAGGCGATGAAGCGTCAACAATAAGTGCGGAACGTAACAGAATATTCATTTATAATGAAATTGCTATGCTAAAAATCTTAACAGCAACACTTCGGCAGCGAGGCTGATAAGGGCTAAAATAATGCAAAGTTTCCAAAGCGCAATACCACGGTCTATTTGCTGCACTACTTCGGTGAAATTGGTGGTTAAAGCGTCTAATATTTTTACATTGTCGAAATCATATTTTTCTTCCAGTTCTTCTTTGCTGAAAGTTTCCAACTGCGATTCCTGACGGTTGAAATTCAAAGCCACCCACTCGCTGCGTTGTTTCTTTTCATTCACCGCTTCAAAAAATCCCGCTTGCTTAAACTGGTTGTCTAAATTTAGAAACACACGGTTCGATAAATTTCGCTGCCCTGGAATCCATTCGGTTTCAGCGTTTCTGATTTTATAAATAGCTTCTGCCGAAACATTTTCATCGGCAATTTCAATCTGGTTGTCTTTGCCAAGTATATAAGATGTTTTCAGCTTGGCAGAAGCGCTTACCGCCATTTTATAAACTAACGGCACAAAAATGGAATGAACAGGAAAATCGCTGTAATCTTTGTTCAGGGGCGATGCGCACACCAACAGTTTTCCGCCTGAAAAATTATACTGGCTCAAAAACGAAGCATTGTTTTTCATGCCCAAAATTACCTGCTCGCTGCTTCTTGTTTTCTTAATAAACGTATAGTACAGCTTCACTTTAGGCAACGACAAATTCTGCGGAATTTTATCAAACACATCATTAAACAACTCGCTGTTTTCGTTCAGATAAGATACTTCATTTTGCCCTTCGCTTTTCTCGGAAATCTCATTCGCGCCTGTTATGCTGAAAAATTTATTGTAACTGTTTATATCAGCTTCCGCTCCCGCAAAAACCAAAACTGTTCCGCCACTTTTCATATAATTTTCCAATGCAGCCGCAAGCGATGCGTTAATAATATTCAGGTTGTTCAGTATTATCAAATTGTAATCGTTCAGTTTGTTGGCATCAACGGCTGTGCTGTTTACATTGTCTAAAGCATAGTTGGGCTGCTCGAAAAACAGGGCTTTCAGAAAATTGTTTTCCTGCTGCTCGTTTACCGCTAATATTTTAATCAGTTCGTTGGTTTTGAAAGTAAGAAAATACTGGTCATCGAACGTAACAGGAAAATCGTTGATAAACACTTTCATTTTCAACCAGCCATATTCCTGTATGCTGAAACTCATGGTATCAACCGAAAAACTTTTTGCGGGAACGGCAGCATCGGCAATGGCTTTAATCTGGTCGTTGATGCTCATGGTTACGCGCACATTCTGAACATCTTCATTGCCTGCATTGCCAATTTTGAAAAACAAACGGTTCGGTTCGTTGACAAACAACACGGGCTTTTCAAGCCAGCAGGAATCAATAAATAAATTCTGCTGTTTTACGGCTTGCAACGGTATGCAATAGTATTGATATGTCGAATCGAAAACTGCATCGGCTATATTTTTCTGAAAATCGCTTATCCAATAAATCAGCTTTTGCCCTTCATATTGCTGCAACAGATTTTTCTGAAAGGCGGCAACCTCACTAAGCGTTTTTACCACAGGTGTTAATTCAATTTCATCAAGCCTGTTTTTAATATCATCTTTAGCAGCCAGCCGCTGCTGACGCGGTTCAAAATCGTTGGTTACCAACTGAAACTTAGTGTCTTCGCTGTAAGCGTCTATTATATCCTGTACTTTCTTTTTGCCCAACTGAAACAAAGGTTCTGCTTCGGAAGCGGCATTCATGCTGAAAGAATTGTCGAGATAAATGCTCACGATTTTTGCTTCGCCTTTTTTTGCACCTGCATCGGAAACAGGAATATAAGGCTGCGCAAATGCCAGCACCAGAAAAGTGAATGCCAACAGACGAGAAATCAATACCAACAAATGTTTCAGCTTTGAACGATTGGTAGTTTCATCGTTCACATTTTTCAGAAACCTTACATTGGTGAAATAAACCGTTTTATACCTGCGGAAATTGAACAGGTGAATAATAACAGGTATGGCTAACAACCCAAGCGCGGCAAGAAAATAAGGATAAACAAAAGCCATATTTATTTATTAAAAAGGCTTCAGAATATGCTGAAGCCGATTTATCACTAATACAATGGAAACATTTAGTTTATTAAGTAAATATTTATAATGTAAATGCTTTTAAACTGCAACAAAAGTAATGAATAATTTTTGCCTGAAAATTAGTCCATGCAGGCTTGCCAAGTTAAAAAATCCTATTGCAATGCAACTTCTTCAAAATTTAAATTTGTTGGCTTGTTAGAGTAAGGGAGTTTCTCAAAAACTTCATCAGTTTTTTCTAATTCACCTATAATGTCAAAAGTAAAGTCATCAACCCAAATTTGTCCCGTACCATTCATCAAAACACCGTATACCATTTTTGATGCGTTGTTAGGCACATCAAGAATTATTTCATAGGTTTTCCATTCCGTATTGCCTTTAATGGGTCGGTCTTGCATATTATCAAAAGTCAAGGCATTAGTTTGAGGGTTAGCATCAAAAACACCCAACCACATTCCTGCCGAGTTTTTAACATCTTTAGTTTTTATTTTTGCAGTCATTTTAATAGTCTTTCCTGCAAATTCTTCTGTTGTGCAAGATTGTTTTAGTGCACCAAAACCCTCTATACTATCTTCTATTGATTTTATAGTTCCCACTTTATTATTTCCATCGTTTACTATACCCATTAAATAACTTTTGGGCATATCTCCTGCATAGAACCAACCTTTTGCTAAGGCAATTTCTTCATCAACACTATTTTCTACCGGTGAAATGCAAGAGAAGAATAAGATACTTACAGATAAAAAAAGGGTTACAGAACGCATAAGCTATGTTTTAATTTGTATTGAATTTAATAATTATAAAACTAATACCGATTGATTTTTTATTTTATTATACTGAAACAACTCAGGTTTTGAAAAATCAAAGTCCGAAATGTTCGGTATATCTATTCTCTAAACAGATTTGATTCCAAAACCTGTTTGAGAATAGTATGAATGAAATTCTTAGTTAAGGTAAATTAAAAAGGCTTCAGTTGTTCTGAAGCCATTAATATTATTTGTCGGGGTGACACGATTCGAACGTGCGACCACACGCCCCCCAGACGTGTACTCTAACCAGGCTGAGCTACACCCCGTAACGGTTGCAAAAGTAGTGAATAATTTCGCGGTGAGGTAGTGTTTTAAAACTACTCAATTTCTGTCAACTGTTCTTTTAATCCCGTAGTAGCAGCAGTAAGCATTTTTCCTTCGGCATTGCTATAAATAAAATAGGCTTCTATGGCAGGGTCTTCTTCCGCAATTTGCAGCGCTTTTTCCCAGCCCATTACCATAAAGGCAGTGGCATAGGCATCGGCATAGCCACCGCTTGCAGTAATTACCGAAGCGCTTAAAGTGGTGTTCATTTCAGGATAACCGGTTAAAGGATTGATGATGTGCCCATACTTTTGCCCCTGTTGGTCAAGATATTTTCTGTAATTGCCCGAAGTAGCCAGCGATTGATTATTTAAAGCCACTGTTGCTTTCAGTTTTCTTGTGGCAGCATCCGATTCAGCGGGTAAATCAATACCAATATTCCAAAAAACATCGCGTGCGTTTTTACCATTGCAACGCACCTCGCCACCAATTTCTGCCATGTAGTTTTTAATGCCACCGGCTTCCAGAAATTCAGCCATAACATCTACCGAATAACCTTGCGCTACCGCATTAAAATCTAACTGGCTGTTTTTATTTTTCTTACTGAGCCAATATTTTCCGTCTTCATTTTTTATACTGAAATATTTCAATCCCACCAATTGTTTTAACGAATCTAATTGTGTAGTATCTCTTTCTATATTTTTTCTTACACCGAAGCCCCAAAAATGCACCAAAGGCATTACACTCGGGTCAAAAACACCATCACTTTTTTTATATACTTCCGAAGAAATAGTAAATACATCATAAAAGTATTTATCGATGGCCAGAAACGAATCGGCAACGGCTGTTTTATTTATTTCAGAAATTAAAGAGTTATCTATATAAGTAGAAAGCGAATTGGAAAAAGCGACCAATAGTGAATCAACAGCAGTTTTGCTCACCATTTCTTTTTCCGCAACATAAGAAATTTTGTAAGTAGTGCCCTGGGTATTACCTTCTATAGTAAATTGTTTTTTTACAGCTTGTTGCGGCTCGCAGGCAACTATATTAAGCAATAAAAAAAATGCACTAAATACTCTAATTGTTTTCATCTTGCTAATTTCTTTATCCGTCAGCTAAAGCAGATGGCAAGTTTAAAACCACCTTACAAAAAATTGCCGCTGGCTTTTAACCAACGGCATATTAATTTTTAATCTGAATTCTAATCTTTTACTGTTCGAAACCCTGTTTTTTGCTTTTTGCCACAGGTTAAAACCTATGGCATTTTTTTGATAAAAGGACTTTTGCTTTAAAAAGCGGACTAAAGTCCGCTCAAAAAATACCGTTTTTCAAGGTT
>CAYSGX010000063.1:8179-11048 GCA_964430605.1 uncultured Chitinophagaceae bacterium | reverse complement strand
GGTTCACCCGTAGCCCTTGGCGGCACACCCATAACGGTGGCTGCCAACAACAACGAACTGCGCTTCGGGCTGGACTATGCCCCTTCGCCACGCTGGTTTAACGGGGCGATTGACGAAGTGCGTATCTGGAACACCGCGCGTTCACTGTCGGAAATACAAACCAATATGGAACGCACCATAGACCCCGCCTCAACAGGCTTGGTTGCCTGTTACAGGCTGGAAGACGGTACGGCAGGCGGCAACAATACAGGTATTACGCAGGTTACAGACCAAACGGGCAATCATCATGGCGCTGCCTACAATTTCGCGCTGAACGGCAACACCTCTAATTATGTAGAGGGTTATGCGCTTTATGATATCAGCATTCTGTATGTAGATGCTTCCGCTTCGGGCGTAAATGACGGCACAAACTGGGCAAACGCCTATACCAATTTGCAAAGTGCGCTCAGTTTTGCCCATAATAACGCCTACATACAAGCCATTCATGTAGCCGAAGGAACTTACTACCCCACAGGGCAGCAAAACAGCACCGACCGTGATAGCGCGTTTGCCATTTTGCGCGGTGGGTTGAAATTATTAGGCGGCTACCCCTCGGGCGGTGGTGCGCGCGACCCGAAAGCCAATATTGTTTATTTAGACGGAAACATCGGCAACCCTGCGGACAGCACCGACAACAGTTACCACGTAATGGTGATTGCGGGCTTAGATGCCGGTGCCGACAGCGTGGTGGTGGACGGCTTCACTATCCGCAACGGATATTGCTTTGACGGTGCAGGCGATAAAACCTACAATGGCGTAAACATCGAGCGCAATCACGGGGGCGGGCTGGTTGCCGTTAACAATGCCAATGGCGGAAAAACAACTGTCCGCAACTGTGTTTTTACCAATAATGAAGCATGGCGTGGCGGTGGCATGGCTTCTTTCGGCAGCGACACACATATAAAAGGTTGTGTGTTTCACAATAATGTAACAAACCATGCAGGCAGTTTCAATCCCGCGTTTGGTGGCGGGTTATACAACCATGGCGGTGTGCCTGTAATAAGCGGTTGCCTTTTTACAGGTAATCATACTGCATACAGAGGTAGCACTATGTTTAATTACCAAAGCGATGCGGTTGTGGCAAACAGCACATTTGTGGGAAACACTTCGCTCGGTATAGCGGCAGTTGCTAATCAGGCTTGCACACCACTGTTTCATAACTGCGTTTTTTACGCGACCGGAAATCAGCCTGTATTTAATGCGGGTGGTGCAGACCCTGTTGTCAGGTATTCTGTTATAGAAGGCGGCTGGAGCGGCACAGGCGGAAACAATATTGATGCCGACCCGCTTTTTGTAAATGTTCTGAATCCCATTGGCGCAGACGGTATCTGGGGTACGGCTGATGATGGCTTGCAACTGCAAAAAGGCAGCCCCGCCATTAACAGTGGCGATACTGCGGGCATCAGTCATTACTTAGGCGGGCTTGATTTGGCGGGCAATGCCAGAATTATTGAGGGTATTATTGACATAGGCGCGTATGAGAGAGATGTAACGCTTCCCAACGTATTGTATGTGGACGATACCAACGGTGATGATGCCAGCGATGGCTACTCATGGGCAACTTCCTTGAAAACCCTTGCCCACGCGATGAACATAGCGGGTGGAGGCATAGCCATTGACAGCATTCTTGTTGCCGAAGGCGTTTACTACCCCACAGGGCAGCAAAGCGGCACTAACCGCGACAGCGCGTTTGCCATTTTGCGGGGCGGCATAAAATTATACGGTGGCTATCCTGCGGGTGGTGGCGTAAGAAATCCTTCGGTAAATAAAGTTTATTTGGATGGAGCTATCAATACTATACTTAATGGCGACAACAGCCGTCATATTTTGGTTATTGCGGGCTTGCCTGCCAATGCCGACAGCGTAATCGTGGACGGCTTCACCATTCGCAACGCGATAGGAAGCGGCTCGGTGGGCGCGTTCAAAACCTACAACGGACACGAGGTGTATCATACATGGGGCGCAATCGTAACCATTGAAAACGCTTTGGGCGAAAAGCTGCAATTGCGCGACTGCGAAGTGAGCGGCAACTTCTGCAACTACCGCGGGGCGGGTATGCTGAACTGGGGTTCGTCATTGCTCATTGACCGTTGCATTTTTAAAAACAATGCTGCGAACGAGGACGGGGCGGGCATTTTCACCTACCTTGCTTCGCCTGTTATTGCCAATTCGTTGTTTACGGGTAATGTTACCAACGATGCGGGCAAAAACGGTGGCGGCATTTACATCGCCAATTCTTCCAACACCAAAATCATCAACAGCACTTTCGCAAGCAACACCGCCACAGGCACGGGCGGAGCGGTTTATGTTTTTAATGCGTCTTCCACCGAAATTAAAAACAGTATTCTTTGGGACAACAGTTCAGCAATTGACTATACAGGCAGTGCGCCAACGGTAACTTACTCCACCGTGCAGGGCGGATTTGCAGGCACAGGCAATTCAGATACCGACCCCTTGTTTACTGACCCTGCCAACAATGATTTTACATTGCAATCCAATAGCCCCGCCATTAACACAGGCAACCCTGCTACTGCTGTCGCGGAAGTCGGTGCATTTGACCTTGCGGGCAATGCGAGAATTGCAGACGGCACTATTGATATGGGCGCGTATGAAAGCGTAAGCACGTGTCCGCCTGCTGCAAGCACACACACCGTTGCTGCCTGCGAAACCTACACTTGGATTGACGGCAATACCTACACCGCAAGCAATAGCACCGCTACATATACCATTACTGGCGGAAGTGTGAACGGCTGTGATAGTATTGTTACGCTCAATCTTACTATTAATAACCCGACAAGCGGAACAGATATAATTGCTGCCTGTGAAAGCT
>CAYSGX010000063.1:0-8169 GCA_964430605.1 uncultured Chitinophagaceae bacterium | reverse complement strand
ACACATGGCTCAATGGCATCACCTACACCTCTGACAATAACACCGCCACTTACACTATTACAAGCGGAAGCGCGAACGGCTGCGACAGTATTGTTACATTGAATCTGACCATTCACAACAATGCGCAGACAACCCTGAATGTGCAGATTTGCACAGGGCAGAGCTACCTGTTCGATGGGCAGCAGTTAGATACCGATGGCATATATACTGCGGTATTCTCCTCTGTCCACAACTGCGACAGCACGGTAACGCTTAATCTGGCAGTAGTAGCGCAAATCACCGAAACCGTCAACGCTGCTATCTGCACAGGCGACAGCTATGAATTTAACGGGCAGCAACTCACCGTAGCAGATACTTACACTGCCACTTTCACTGCTGTGGGCGGGTGCGACAGCATTGTTACGCTGCATCTCGCTGTCAACAATCCTACAAGCGGAACAGACGTTGTTACTGCTTGCGAAAGCTACACATGGATTGACGGCAATACCTACACCTCCGACAACAGCACCGCCACATATACCATCGCTAGCGGAAATGTGAACGGTTGTGATAGTGTCGTAACGCTGAACTTAACGGTGAATCCGCTTCCGCAGCCAACCATTACGCAAAACGGCAACGAGCTTTCTACCGAAACATTCAACAGCTACCAGTGGCAGTTAGACGGCAGCGATATTCAAGATGCTGACGAGCAAACCTATACGGCTGCACAAAACGGTGATTATACGGTAGTGGTTACTGATGCCAACGGCTGCGAAGCCACAAGCGCGGCACTGAATGTTACAATAGTAAGCATCAATGAGGTTGTAGATTTCAGCAGTATGATTTATCCCAATCCGAACAGCGGAAAATTCACCATTGCCTTTTCCGATGAAACACTTCGTGAAGTAACAGTTACAGACATTATCGGCAAAGTAGTAATAACCAAAACACCTGTAACAAAATCACAGCAATTCGATTTGAAAGAAACAGCCACAGGCGTTTACTTCCTGAACATCATTCAAAATGGTCAAACAAAAACAATGCGTTTCAATGTAATGAGGTAAAAAACAAACAACCACAAGGTACACAAGGGTTTCACCAAGAACACGATAAAACCTTTGTGTCCTTTGTGCCTTTGTGGTAAAAAACAGAACCCTTGTGAAACCCTTAGTGTTCTTAGTGGTAAATAAAAAATCTTGTGATAAAAAATATTTCATAAACAATAAAAAACAAACATCATGGCATCAACATCAGAAACAGGGCACGCAAAAAATGTAGCCAACTTTGAAGATTTAATTTCTTTCTGCAACGGCTATGCGGGCAGCTACAACCCAAGCAAACCAATTTTACAAGTCAGCAATTTAACCACCCTGCACAGCAACGCAGAAAGCAGTATAGCAGGCGTTACCACCGCCAAAAACGCCTTCACCGTTGCAACCAATCAGCGGCAAGCCGCATTTGACCCGCTCAAAAAACTTTGCACCCGCATTGTAAACGCCCTTGATGCAACTGAAGCATCAGATGCATTGGTGAAAGATGCAAAAACCATCAACAACAAAATTCAGGGCAAACGAGCCGCTACTAAAATATCCAAACCTAAAACATCCGACAGCGAAGCCGCGGAAGACAAAACAATTTCCGTATCACAACAAAGCTACGATGCCCTCATTGACAACTTCGCCAAGCTCATTGATTTGGTAGGCACGGAACCCACCTACACACCCAACGAAACCGAATTGCAGATTTCAACCCTGCAAACCAATCTCGGCAATTTAAAAGCCACCAACACAGCAGTAATCAACGCCTACACCAATTACAGCAACGCACGCATCACCCGCGACAGCATTCTTTAGCCCCCACAAGCGGACTCGTGGATGTTGCCTTAGAAGTGAAGATATACGTTAAATCAGTTTTCGGAGCCACAAGCCCGCAATATAAGCAAGTAAGCAAATTAGAGTTTAAACGGCCAAAGAAAAAGTAAACTCACAGCCGATTTTAGAAAGTCAGCTACATCACGAAGGGAGTTTTCATCCGTGCGGAGAAAACTCTCTTCCGATTTTAGAAAGGCGACACCCGCGAAAAGAAAGTTGCAATCCGCGTTTAGTATTCTCGCATCCGCACCAAGTATTCCGGCACCCGCGCTGCAATAGTTCATCCCGAAACAAAATACTCAGAAGGAAATTGCGGGATTTTAATAAAATCCCGCAGTTTTTACTTTTCTGCAATATCTGATACAGTAATTGTAATGTTTCTACAAAAACGGCAGTTTTACCACTACAGCTTTCACAGGCGTATTACGAATATTGATAAAAATTTCAGTACCCGCCTGAGTGAAATTTGTTTTTACATAAGCCAAGCCAATAGGTTTGTTTAATGAAGGCGACTGTGTGCCTGATGTAACTTTCCCGATTACATTTCCTGCTTCATCAACCACTTCATAATCGTGGCGGGGAATACCTCTTTCCAACATTTCAAAACCTACTAATTTTCTGCTTACTCCCTCATTTTTTTGTTGCTCAATTGCAGCACGATTCACAAAGTTTTTGGTGAATTTGGTTATCCAGCCCAAACCCGCCTCAATGGGCGAAGTAGTATCGTCAATATCGTTTCCGTATAAACAAAAACCTTTTTCCAAGCGCAAAGTATCGCGTGCGCCCAATCCGACAGGTTTTATGCCATGTTCTTTTCCCACTTCCAGAATGGCATTCCAGATTTTTTCTGCGGAAGCATTGGGAATATACAACTCAAAACCGCCCGCACCTGTATAGCCTGTGTTGGAAATAATAATATTGTTTTCGCCCGCAAAATCGCCAATGGCAAAATTGTAGTATGGAATTGCTGAAAGATTTACAGCAGTTAGTTTTTGCAATGTCTCAACCGCTTTTGGTCCCTGAATTGCCAGCAAAGAAGTTTTATCTGAAATGTCTTCCAGTTCAGCCCCGAAAGTATTGCGACTGCTAATCCAGTTCCAGTCTTTTTCCATATTTGAGGTATTCACTACCAGTAAATATTCTTCATCGGCAATTTTATATACCAGCAAATCATCTACAATGCCGCCTTTATCATTAGGCAAACATGAATATTGGGCTTTCCCATTGGTAAGTTTTGCGGCATCGTTGCTCGTTACATATTGAATTAAATCCAAAGCACCCTTGCCGCGCACCATAAATTCACCCATGTGGCTTACATCAAACATGCCAACGGCATTTCTTACCGTATGATGTTCATCTTGTATTCCCGAATAAGAAACAGGCATATTGTATCCTGCAAATTCAACCATTTTTGCGCCTAAAGCAACATGAACATGAGTTAAAGCTGTTGTTTTCATTTTTATTTTTCTGTTGATTGTTGTCTTTTTTGTTGTTTTCAGCCTGTTTTCTTCAAAAAATAACCCTAAAAACCCCATTTTGGTATCTTTGGCAAGAAATTTGGCACGGCAAATCTAACCATAAATAGCCAATGCAACCTTTTTCCGTTATCCATCGTCTTACTCCGAATTTGGCTATGCCATTTTTTGTTTACGCACAAACAACCCTATGGAATTAAACACTCCGATTACGCTGCAAGAAGCGTCTGATTTCTTGAAAATCCCTTTCAGGGGAAACCCCGAAGCCCGAATTTTTGGATTCAACGTTGTTCACAAAGTAAAAAAAGAAGAATTAACTTTTGTTGATTTTTCAAAATATTATACCAAAGCATTACAGTCTGAGGCAACTTTTATCATAATAGATAAAGAGGTAGATTGCCCCGAAGGGAAAAACCTGCTGATTTCAGACGACCCTTTTCGTGATTTCAATAAGCTCACACAACGTTTCCGTCCTTTTGAACCTTCATGCCAAAATATTTCACCCACTGCGGAAATAGGCGAAGGCACTATAATTCAGCCCGGAGCATTTGTAGGTAATTATGTGAAAATCGGCAAAAATTGTATTATTCACGCCAATGTTTCTGTTTGCGATTATTCTGAAATTGGCGACAACGTAGTAATAAACCCCAACACCGTAATTGGCGGTGATGCCTTTTTCTTTAAAAAACGCCAAAACGGTCATATTGAATGGGACAAGCTGAAAACCGTTGGCAGAGTTATCATTGAAAGCGATGTAGAAATAGGGTCTTCCTGCACGGTTGACCGTGGCGCAACAGGCGACACCATAGTGGGGCAAGGCACTAAAATTGACAATATGGTGCATATAGGGCATGGCACTGTGATAGGTAAAAACTGTCTGATTGCCGCTCAATGTGGTATTGCGGGTAAAACCATTCTGGAAGATGAAGTGGTGTTGTGGGGGCAAGTAGGCGTAAACAAAGAACTCGTTTTAGGAAAAGGCTCGGTAGTATTGGCAAAATCGGGTTTAACCAAAAATACCGAACCGGGTAAAATATATTTTGGCGCACCTGCCGAAGAAGCCCGCAAATACTGGCGCGAAGCCGCTATGGTGAAACAATTGCCCGAGTTGTTTGCACAGTTAAAGAAACTGAATATTTTCAGCAATAAAAAAGAAGAAAAAGTAGCAGAAGAGATTTTGTAAAACCTTAAATACAACAATTAATAAAATGCCGTTACGCACCTCAGCGAAACGGCATTTTTGTTTCAGCAATTATATATTACCTTATTTTTACAACGTGTTCCGCGATTTCACCAGAGGATTTTTATTAGCGCTCAACGGCATTTTTGTTTTTTTGTATTTGCTGTCGGCTGCCGCGCCATTTATAAGCCCTGCCAAAGTTTGGATAATGGGATTTATAGGTTTGGCTTTTCCTTTTCTTTTAATCAGCATTTTATTGTGGCTTATTTTTTGGTTATTAATCAGAGCCAAATATGCTTTGTTGCCACTGGCTGCATTAATACTAAGCGGAACCAGCTTGTACCATTATTTTTCTTTTGGCTTAGGGAAAAATGTTTCAGAAGAAAACAGCAGAAAGATTTCGGTAATGAGCTATAATGTGAAAGTTTTCGATTTATACAATTGGGCGAAGAATAAAGAAATCAGCGAAAAAATTCTGAAAACCATTTTTGATGCCAATGCAGATGTGGTTTGCATTCAGGAATTTTATACCGATAATTCCGGGCATTTTAATATGCTGAAAAAACTGGGCGAAGTGTACCCTCATTCGCATATAGAAATTACACTTACGCTTAGAGGCACTGATAAATGGGGCATTGCCACGTTTTCAAAATTTCCCATTAGAAGAAAAGAAACTATCAGGTTTGAAAACGCACAACATAATTTAGCCATTGCCAGCGATGTGTTTATAGATGGCAACCCTGTAAAAATTTACAACACACACCTTCAGTCTGTTCATTTAAACTATGATGAACTGGCAACTATAGAAACCGTTGCCGATAGTATTCGCTGGAAACCAATGGACAATATTTTTTCCAAACTGCGCTATGCGTTTTACTGGCGCGCTTTACAAGCTGATAAACTAAAGCAGCACATGAATGAATCTTCGGCACCCATTATTCTTTGTGGTGATTTTAACGATACACCAAACTCTTACACCTATAAAAGACTACTGAAAGGGTTACATGATAGTTTTGATGAAGCCGGAAGAGGCATTGGGCAAACTTATTTTGGCAAGATGCCAACTTTCAGAATAGATTATATTTTAGCCGATAAAAAATTCTTCATTAACCGCCACGAAATTTTCAGGAATCCTTACTCAGACCATTATGCAATTATGGCTGAGATGTATTTGCCTTAAACCTCGGCAGTAGTATCTTTTTTTATTCCGAAGGAAACCAACAACCCGATACACATAAAGAACAAGCTGCCGGTTTTATCGGCTTCAATCATATCGTTAAACATGAGGTTTACAAATGCAGTAACCAGACTTAATGTACAAGCGAGTATAATGTTTCTGTGCGGCATATTTTTACAGCGATGGTACAATTGTTCACTATATACAAAGAGTATAATTGCAAAAAGAATAAATAACATTACGCCAATAATACCCTGCTCTACCAGCAATAATAAAAAGTAATTGTGTACGGTAGATTGCTCATCATTATCGCTCAGGTAAGTTGTAAATTCCGAAACGGTGTATTTCTTGTAATAAGGATAAAAGTTACCGGGACCATGCCCCATCACAGGGCTTTCGTTATACATATAAAAAGCCGCCACCCAACGGTACAAACGCTCCATACTGGAAGCATCTTCCATGCTTACGGTTGCTTCCAGTAAGTCTTCAAAGTTATCGTGGGTAATGGTTTTTTCAAATTCGGGCGATAACCTTAAATAGTTATTGTCTTTTATAAAATGTCCCAGTGCCAAACCCACAACTACTATTGCAGCAGCCAGCGCCCAACGCATCAGTTTCAGCTTAATAACAATATACGCAGCAGCAGCCACCACCAATGCTATATAACACATTCTGGTGTACGACAAATAAATAGCCACTAAATAAAACACTATTGAAAGCCCTAACATGATTCTTAAAAAGCTGCCTTTCGCATACCAGGTTCGGGCTAAAAAAACAAACGGGAAAAAGGAGGTGAGCATTGCGCCATAGCTCACATGGTTTCTGAAAAAAGGCGGCATGGTTTCGTTTACAAATTCAAAATCGAAACCCAGAAAAGAGTATCTCACAATAGCCTGAATAGCTGCCAGTGTAAGCGGGATGAAAATGAGCCAGAAGAAATATTTCATTCTGTCAACCGAGTTTATTATTGCCGGAGTAAGCAACATAAACGTAATGATATACCACGTTTTAGCCAAAAAAAACTTGATAGAAACAATAACATTATACGAGTTGATGGCAGTAAAAAATATCCAACTGTAATGAAGCAATAGTAGTACTATAATAGGATGGGTAAAGAATTTACCTTCCAGTAATTTAGGATGTAACAATACTTGCAGTATATACATGAACATGAGCAATACCATCAATGGCTCACTTGGTAAATCGGTACCAAAACTACCCAGCGTTACTTCTGTAGATAAAGGCAAGGTGAATAACAACAGGTAAAAAACGGGCTTAATATCATTGACTGCTATAAAGGCAAAAGCCAGTACGACAGGCACTACCATAATGCCATAATTTTTGAAATACAGGCCGGCTAACAAGCTAATAACAGAGAGTAGCCCGAAACCCCAAAACGATAATGGTTTTATTTTTTCTGAAACGAGATTCAGCATTAGTCTAATTGTTGCTTAATATCGACAACTCTCTCGGCAATTAATGCGCCTGCTATACCAATAAACAATGCAATAAAGAAAGCGCTCAGCACAATAAGCGAGCGGATAGGTTTCGCTTTTTTATCGGCAGGATAAGCCTGTTCTACAATATACACAGCCGATACATCATCTTTCAATGTGGCTAAATGCTGCTCATATATAGTGGTAATAACGTTTAAATCTTTAATGGCATTCATGTGCCTTCTCAATAAAATTTTAAAAACTTCTACCATTTGTACATTATTGCCTTTCACCATTACAATTTGCCCATCGGGGCTTTCTAATTCTTCAATGGCATATTTTATTCTCATAACTGATAATGAATCGGCCATGGCATGCACTTCGCTTTCCTTCTCATCATATTTAGTTTTATAGATGTCTAATATCTTCATCTTATTGCGCATAATTATTTCTTTGCTCAGCTTATCTACCAACTCTACCACTTTATTTGCCATTTCGGCCGCAAGCAACTTGTCTTCATCTACAACAGTAACTTCAATCGCGCCCAGTTCACTCTTTTTTGCGCTGTATTTGCTTAACAATTCGGTTCTGGTTTTCCATTGCCATAATTTTTCTGTGGTATCAATTCGGTAATGTTCATGCAGCTTATATTCATTAATAAGAAAGTCGATTACATTGGCCGAATAGGCAATAGAAATCATACGGTTAATATCATTTTTGCTGCCAAAATAATCTATGTATTGGTCGGTACCTTTTTCGTTAAAGAGCATTTGCCTGTCGGTCATAGCGGGGTTTACAGGATAAAACACAGCTACCGATTCAAACTCATCTTTCATTATTAATGACACTACTATAGCCGCAACAACCGATAGGGTAGTTAAAACAGCAATTGGTTTTTTCCATCTAATCAAAACATTCAGTAAGCCAATTAAACTTGAGGTATTTTCTTTCATCTTTATTTTTTTGATGCGCAAATTTAGGTAAATAAACCTTTGGCGATTAGAAACGAACATTCCCTTTTTGAATTGTGCGAGAATATAATACCAATTGT
>CAYSGX010000062.1:1964-11075 GCA_964430605.1 uncultured Chitinophagaceae bacterium | reverse complement strand
ACCTTGAAAAACGGTATTTTTTGAGCGGACTTTAGTCCGCTTTTTAAAGCAAAAAGTCCTTTTATCAAAAAAATGCCATAGGTTTTAACCTGTGGCAAAAGGCGCTCTCTGAAAAATCCGATTCCCATTCGGAAACCCAAACCTGCCATTCGGAAAACAACCGCACTTAAATGGGCTTTTTGCCTGTCATCTTTGCTTCACAAAATCTAAAAAAGATGAAAAAAATAGTACTTACAACAGTTTTGGCAATTGCCACATTGTTTTCAGCACAAGCACAGGTTGGTGCGTTAGATGCAACTTTTAATTCTGGAGGAAGTGGAGTAAACGATGCAATTTACGCTACTGCCATACAACCCGATGGCAAAATACTCATCGGTGGACAGTTTACGACCTTCAATGGACAACAAGCCTCAGGAATTATACGACTAAATATTGATGGTACAATAGACAATACATTTAATTCAGGTACAGGCATAGGCTTCGGATTTTATGTTTACCGTATTTTAATTCAGCCTGACAATAAAATTATCATTGCAGGAATGATGAGTAGTTACAATGGTTCCCCAATGAGTATGATAGGGCGACTAAACTCAGACGGAACTATTGATAACACATTCCTTGCTCCTTCAACAAATGCAAATGCCATATTTGCAGCAGCCCTTCAAAGTGACGGTAAAATTGTGATTGGAGGAGATTTTACCAACTATGGTGGCAATAACCGAATAGCACGATTAAATGCAGACGGAACAATAGATGCTACGTTTAACACCGGAACCGGTTGTAATAGTGCAGTTAGGGCAATTGCCATTCAATCAGACGGAAAAATTGTAGTGGGTGGAGGATTTACAAGTTTTAACGGAAACGCTTTGGGTGGCTTGGTTAGATTAAATACCAATGGCAGCTATCAATCCAATTTACAAACCTTAAACGGAATTGTATATGATATTGCTATGCAAGGAACCGGGGTGAATGAAAGCATAATTATTGCAGGTGCATTTTCTAATGCAGGTGCGTTACCTGTTGGAAAAATAGCCAGACTGACCTTAGGCGGAAACGTAGAAGCTACTTTTCACACAAACATAGGTACAGGTTTTGGGCAATCAATTAACCAAATTGCGGTTAATCCTGATAACGGAGAAATTGTAGTAGCAGGATATTTCTGGACATTTAAAGGCAATAATATTCCTTACGGATTAACACGTTTGAGTGCGGACGGAGTTCGTGAAACAACATTTAATTCGGGAGGTACAGGGGCAAATGAAAACATATTTGCAGTTGCCATTCAGCCCAACGGACAAATTCTTATTGGAGGAAATTTTACACAATACAATGGCACAAACAAAGGCAGATTGGCAAGAATAAATGGCGCTTGTTTGGTAAACATTCCCGATGCTAATTTCAAAGCGTATTTAGTAGGTAATTCTGCCATCAACACAAATGGAGATAGCGAAATTCAGTGCAGCGAAGCGCAGGCGTTTACCGGAGCTATTTACTGTGGTAATATGAATATTGCAGATTTAACAGGAATTGAAGCGTTTACGGCAATAACAGAAATTACCTGTGCTAATAATCAATTAACAAGTTTAGACATAAGCAACAATACTGCGTTAAGTATTTTGAATTGTTCCAACAATCAATTGACCTCACTTAATTTGGGAGCCAATACTGTTATAACGCTATTAAATTGCTTGGGCAATCAACTCACTTCGCTCAACCTAAGCCAAAATACGGGATTAGAACAGGTGTCTTGTTTAGGCAACCAACTTACCTCGCTTGACTTTAGTGCCAATACAGCACTCAAGCAGTTATCTTGCATCAACAACTCTTCCTTGACAAGTCTGAATGTTGCCAACGGAAACAACCATAATTTCACAGGTTTGTATGCATACAGTACGGGGCTTACTTGCATTAAAGTTGATAATGCCGCATACAGCACCGCCAACTGGACAGGAAGTGATTTTCAATTTCCGGCAGGCATAACTTTTAGCGAAACCTGTCAAGCGCCACCAACAGCGCCAAATGCACCAAGCAATCTCGTGGCAACACTTGCAGGGGCTGATGTAAACCTTAGCTGGCAAGATAATTCAACAGATGAAGACGGCTTTGAAGTTTATGCTCCGCAAAGTTTAGGCGACACATCGGGCGCTTGGAATCAAATGTTTGTATTAGGAGCCAATGTTACTACCGCTACTCACGTTACAACAATTGACGGACTTTATTGCTATAAAGTAAGAGCCTTTAAAGGGTCTTTGTATTCAGCATTTACCGAAGTGGAATGTGTAGAGAAAGTAACAACCGGCATCAACGAACTTGCTTCTCAAAATGCGATAAGTATTTATCCTAATCCTGCAAATGGTCAAATCAATTTCTCAATTCCCGCCAACGTACAAGTAACCAATGCAATCGGGCAAGTTATTGCAAACAAGAGAAATGTAAGCACACTTGACCTTTCAAACCAAGCAACAGGCATTTACTTTTTAACCCTTACCAACAACAACGGACAGGTTATTCAGCGAAGTAAAATTGTGAAGGAATAAGATTAACAATGGACGCATTGATAAACCATTAACTTTTAAAAATTAAAAATCATGGCATCAACATCAGAAACCGGACACGCGAAAAACGTAGCCAACTTTGAAGATTTAATTTCCTTCTGCAATGGCTACGCAGGCAATTACAATCCCTCAAAACCTTCTATTCAAATCCCATCTTTGCAGGCGTTACGCAGCAATGCACAAAGTAGCCTTACAACTGTTACAAGTGCAGGAACAACTTTCGTAAATGTTACTAATGCACGGCAGGTGGTTTTCAATCCACTCAAACCTTTATCTACAAGAATTGTAAATGCCTTAGATGCTTCCGATGCAAGCGATACTTTGGTGAGAGATGCAAAAACCATCAATCGGAAAATTCAGGGAAGCAGAGCAAAAAAAGTTACCAGGCCTGATACTTCAACTCCTGATAGCGAACCAACTGAAACAGCTAACCCTATATCTGTTTCTCAACAGAGTTACGACAGTTTAATAGAGAACTTCAAAAAATTGATTGACCTTGTTGCATCCGAACCAACCTACACACCCAACGAACCCGAATTGCAAACGGTAACATTAACAGCACAAGCCGCAGACCTTGAAGCGAAAAACACAGCCGTTATTGATGCAAACACCAATTTAAGTAACGCAAGAATTGCAAGAAACCATACCCTTTACAACAAAGACACAGGGCTTGTTGACATTGCGGGAGAAGTAAAGAAATATGTAAAATCCGTTTTCGGAGCAACAAGCCCACAGTTTAAACAAATCAGCAAATTGCAGTTTAGAAAAGTGAAATAGCGACAATTTCACAACGTCAGGCATAAAGTAAGCACCGTAACAAATAAAGTTTGTTCCTGCATTTATATTTTTCCGACCTGCAAAAAGAAAGTTACCGGCTGCATTTGTAAAGTTTGAACCCGCAAAAAGAAATCTCGCAACATCAGGAGAAAAGTTTGCTCCTGCAACAATAAAGCTGACACCTGCAACAGCAATATTCGTTCCTGCAACAAATATTCTTGCACCTGCAAAAACAAAGATAGCCCCTGCACAAGGTCAGGCACTTATGCAAGTCCCGCAAAAGCCAACCCTCAAACCAATCCCGATAGCTATCCTGTCGTATGGACACATTTTTATTATAACCATAACTTGTACCGATTATTTCGGTAATAGAAACATAGTTGTCAGGGCTTTGTTTCATAGTGTTTTGACTTTATTATCTGCTATTGTATCCCGCTTGTCGGGACTATGTTGCACTGAAAAACAAACAAGACGACATAGCTTTGCAAGTAAAAATCACAATAGCAGTAAATCGTACTCTATACCAAATCTATGTTTCTATTGTGGTTAAAATTTTTAGACTTTGACCAATCTTTATAAAGTTCACTCCACCCTTCACAAATGAAGCGTAATAACAAACTTAAAGACAGGCAACGCACAAAAAAATACATCATAAAACCTCCGGAATACAAAAATTAACCAACCTAAACTTTTGCCTACCCTTAATGTTAAGTAGCTTTGCCCGTTATGTCAAAAGTGAAGCAAGCTGCTATTTCAGAAGAAGAAATTTCTCACCTCAATGTGTATGGCGCCCGTGTACACAATCTTAAAAATATTGATGTAAGTATTCCGCGCAATAAGTTTGTGGTTATTACAGGCTTGAGCGGCAGCGGCAAATCTTCTTTGGCTTTCGATACCATTTTTGTCGAAGGGCAAAGGCGCTACATGGAAAGCTTTTCGGCTTATGCCCGTGGCTTTCTGGGCAATATGGAACGCCCCGATGTAGATAAAATTACAGGGCTTTCTCCCGTTATTTCTATTGAACAAAAAACTACCAATAAAAACCCGCGCTCAACCGTGGGCACCGTTACCGAGATTTATGATTTTCTGCGCTTGTTATATGCGCGCATTGGTGTGGCTTACTCGCCTGCCACAGGAAAACCCATGCAGAAGTTTACCGAAAATCAAATCTTGGAACATATTGAACAAAATTTCCGCGGTAAAAAAATAATCATTCTTGCGCCATTGGTAAGAGGCAGAAAAGGGCATTACCGGGAACTGTTTGAAAAAGTGCGCAAGCAAGGTTTTTTAAAAATCAGGATAGATGGCGAAATAGTTGACCTGAAAGAAAAAATGCAGGTTGACCGCTACAAAATTCACGATATAGAATTAGTGATTGACAGATTAGAGGTAAGCGAAGAGTTTTTAGAACGATTGAAAAAAGCGGTAGCCACCGCTTTGAAAATGGGCGAAGGTTTAATGTTTATACTCGATTATGAAAGCAATAAACTTTCGCAATTCAGCAAACAATTAATGTGTCCCGAAAGCGGTGTTTCTTATGAAGAGCCATCGCCCAATACTTTCTCGTTTAACTCGCCTTATGGCGCTTGCCCGCATTGCAGAGGCCTGGGCGCTATCAACGAAGTAGATTTAGAACTGGTAATGCCCGATAAAAATTTATCTGTCAATTCGGGCGGCTTGGCTCCACTGGGCGATGCCAAAGAGAATTATGTATTTACCCAACTGCGCGGTTTATCAAAAAAATATGGATTCAGTTTAAGTGAACCCATTAAAAACATAAAGCCCAAAGCCCTTAATTTTATTCTCTACGGAACAGAAAATATTGAAGAACTTGAAGATGGTTTTCATGAATACAAAGAAGGCGATTATGAAGGCATCGTAAATAATTTGAAGCGTTGCTATAACGAAACCTCTTCAGAAAATTTACGCTCATGGGCCGAAGAGTTTATGGAAATTGTAGAATGCCCTGAATGTAAAGGCGCAAGGCTGAAAAACGAAAGCCTGCAATTTAAAGTAGCCGGTGAAACCATTGCCGGTGTCGCTTCGTGGGATTTATCGAAACTGGCTGAATGGTTTAGCGATATTGAAAATAAACTCGACAACAAGCAAAATACTATTGCCAAAGAATTGCTGAAGGAAATAAGAGCCAGAATAAAATTTTTATTAGATGTAGGCCTGGATTATCTCACCTTGTATCGTGCTTCAAGAAGTTTGTCGGGTGGCGAAAGCCAGCGTATTCGCCTGGCAACACAAATCGGTTCTCAGCTCATGGGCATTACATATATTCTCGATGAGCCGAGTATTGGCTTGCATCAGCGCGATAACCAAAAATTAATTCAGTCTTTAAAAAGTTTGAGCGAAGTAGGCAACACCGTTTTAGTGGTAGAACACGATAAAGATATTATGCTTGCTGCCGATTATGTTTTAGATATGGGGCCCGGTGCAGGCTTTCATGGCGGCAAAGTAGTAGGCGAGGGAGTGCCCGAAATATTCAGCCAATTACCCACGGTTACTTCTGCCTTTTTGCGCAACGAGCAACAGATAGAAATTCCGAAGCACCGCAGAAAACCCAACGGTAAATACATTACGCTGAAAGGTGTTTCGGGCAATAATCTGAAAAATGTAGATGTTAGTTTCCCGTTGGGTGTAATGACTGTGGTTACAGGCGTTTCGGGCAGTGGCAAATCTACTTTGGTCAATGAAACACTTTACCCGATTCTGAAAAAGCATTTATACAACTCGCGCCAAAAACCGTTAAGCTATCTTAATGTTGAAGGGCTGGAACACATAGATAAAGTAATAGAAATAGACCAAGACCCTATTGGCAGAACACCTCGCTCTAATGCCGCTACTTACATTGGCGTGTTCAGCGATATCAGGGCTTTATTTACCGAAATGCCCGAATCAAAAATAAGAGGTTACAAGGCAGGAAGGTTTTCATTTAATGTGAAAGGCGGAAGATGCGAAGATTGCCAGGGTGGCGGCATGAAAGTAATAGAAATGAATTTTCTGCCCGATGTATTGGTAGAATGTGAAACTTGTATGGGCAAGCGCTACAATCGCGAAACACTGGAAGTGCGCTACAAAGGTAAAAGCATTAGCGATGTATTAAACATGACTATTGAAGAAGCGGTGACATTTTTTGAGCCTATACATTTTATACACCGCAAAATTAAAACGCTCGAAGATGTGGGCTTAGGCTATATTACGCTTGGGCAAAGCGCTACTACGCTGAGTGGTGGCGAAGCGCAGCGTGTAAAACTGGCTGCCGAACTAAGCAAAAAAGACACGGGCAATACCTTTTATATTTTAGACGAGCCTACCACGGGTTTACATTTTCAGGATATAAAAATACTTTTGGGCGTATTGCAGAAATTAGTAGATAAAGGCAATACCGTTTTAATTATTGAGCACAACTTAGATGTAATTAAAGTAGCCGATTATATAATTGATATTGGCCCTGAAGGTGGCCGCAAAGGTGGCACTGTTGTATGCGAAGGCACTCCTGAAGAGGTTGCAAAAAACAAAAAAAGCTACACAGGCGAGTTTTTGAAGCTGGAGTTACAATAAAACCTTATTTTAGGTTACAGCAACACTTAAACCTTTATAAAGATTTAAAGTCTAATGGTATCAGCTAATAAACCTGCACGATATTGACTATTGAATATGCGCTATTCTGACGAGGAAATTTTAACAGCTTTTAATAATGAAGCAACAAAGGAAAAAGCGCTTTGTATGCTCATGGATACTTATCAGGAAAAGCTATATAGTCAAATATGGCGCATGACACAAAATCATACACATACCGATGATATTTTGCAAAACACATTTGTGAAAGTATGGAAAGGCATAAACACTTTTAAAGCTGAAGCGAAGTTATATACCTGGCTTTATCGCATTGCCCGAAATGAAACCCTCAACTTTCTTCAAAAAGAAAACAGGCATACTACAATAGTGTTTGAAGATTTTAAGCAGGAAAATAATTTTAAAACACATAATGAGGTATTAACACCGGAAGATATTCAGCAACAATTAGACAAAGCTTTATTGCAACTACCCGGCAAGCAACGTGATGTATTTTGCATGAGATACTATGATGAACTTACTTATGAAGAAATGAGCAAAGTAACAGGCACTACAGTGGGCGCATTAAAGGCATCTTATCATCATGCGGCTAAAAAAATTGAAAGTTTTTTAACCAATAATTAAACCTTTAGCCTATTCCAACATCAAAGCTATTGTTATGAACGAAAAAAGCAATCATATTCAAGACGAATTAAAAGAAATAGCGCCAATGCTGTCTTCTGTTAATAAGCAAACTAAAAATGCTCCCGCTTTTTATTTTGAAAATATGCAGCGAAGAGTATTAAATGAAATTAGTATTACCAAGCAGGGTTCTGCATCATTATTCGATAAATGGCTGAATATATTATTGCAAATTTTTCAACCTAAATATGCGCTTCCCGCTGTTACAGTTGTTTTTTTATTTGCCATGGCTACCGTATTACACTTGCCTGAAAGTAATTTTACTGAAGCGACAAATAGTGTAGCGCTTAACAACGAAGCTATCGGCAATTTTTTGGCTGAAGAAGATATAAGCATAGATGTTATCAGCAGTAATCTGAATGATAATGAAGTATCGAAACTAACATTGCTGTTTGCCTCTAACACCATTCAAAAAAACAATATCAAAGATTATTTTTTAGATGACATCGATGAATCATTTCCGGCCGAAATGACCCTATAATAAATTAAATTTTTAACCTTTAAAATTTCATCATTATGAAAACACTAAACACAATGCTAATAGTTGCAGCGTTATTTATTGCTCAAAGTATTTCAGCGCAAAATGCTGAACGAGGCAAGCACAGTAATGAAAACAGAGAGAAAATAGAAGCGCTTAAAGTTTCTTACTTAACCGAAAAAATGAACCTGACACCCGAAGAAGCGCAAAAATTTTGGCCCGTGTACAATCAATACAAAGCCGATATGAAAACACTGAAAAAAGACAAGCATGCTTCGGCAACAGGTTCAAAAGAAAGTTTTGAAACTATGAGCGATAGTGAGATTACCGCTTGGGTAGATCAGAAATTTATTACTGATCAAAAAGCCTTAGACCTCAAGAAAAAGTATCATGCTGAATTTAAAAAAGTATTACCCATAAAAAAAGTGGCATTGCTTTATAAAGCCGAAGACCAGTTTAAAAGTGAACTGTTACAGCAAATGCAAAAAGGAGAACGCCCTCCGCAAAAAAAATAATTCTGATATGTACAGAAATTACAAAGGCTTCCCAAAATGAGAAGCCTTTGGTGTTTTTCTAAAACATTACTTCAAAAAACCCATTACCGCATCGTATTCTTCTTTAAATTCCGAATCGTATTGTTTGACTTGTGCTTCGGTATGATTTAATATTGTGCCGGTATAATCTTTCAGCAAGCTGTAAATGCTGAGAATATAGTTTCTTTCAAAATACAATCTACCAGTTCTTCTCACTAAAAAATCGCTGAGGTTAGTTACCATCTCTTGCTCAATGCCATAATGCAATTCAGCGGTAAGCATCCTTTTATCGGCATCGGGTATGATAGCGGTAAGTTCATAAGCACGCTCAATAATTTGTTCGGCATTGGTGCCGTATTTATTTACCAAATCGCTTACCTGATTAAAGCTGATTTGTATTTGTGTTGCCTGCCCTGCCAGCTTTTGTTTGTAATTAAATATAGCTGTGGCATCAATACCCGGAAGGTTTCCGCCCGATAATATCAGTTGCTTGGTATTACAA
>CAYSGX010000062.1:0-1954 GCA_964430605.1 uncultured Chitinophagaceae bacterium | reverse complement strand
TTCCGGTTTCTTTTTGCAATTGCCTGGCTACGGCATTTACTACTCTTTCAGCCATTTTTCTAAAGCCTGTCAGTTTGCCGCCTGCAATAGAAATTAAGCCCGAAGGCGAGAAGAAAATTTCATCTTTTCGCGAAAGCTCTGATGGTGATTTTCCTTCTTCATGTATCAGCGGGCGCAGGCCGGCCCAGGTAGAAATAATATCTGTATGCACTAAATGTATGGATGGAAACATGCTGTTTGCAGCATTCAGCAAATAAGCAACATCTTCCCGGGTAGTATTCGGGTTGCTGATTTCGCCTTGGTAATTGGTATCGGTAGTGCCTATGTAAGTTATCTTTCCGCGGGGAATGGCAAAAATCATTCTGCCATCGGCAACATCAAAATATACGGCTTGTTTCAGCGGCAACTTATTATATGGTATTACTAAATGCACCCCTTTGGTAAGGTGCAGCTTTTTGCCTTCCTGCGATTTATCTTCCTTGCGTAATGTATCTACCCAGGGGCCTGCGGCATTTACAATTTTCAGGGCTTTGATGGTAATATTTTTTCCGCCAATGTTATCGTATGCGTTTACAGCTTTTGCTCTTCCGTTTTCATATTGAAAAGAAACGGCCCGGGTATAGTTTAAAACTGTTGCGCCATTTTTCACGGCTGTTTTCATTACTTCGGTGGTAAGCCTTGCATCATCGGTGCGGTATTCTTTATACAAGCCGCCTCCTAAAACAATATCTTTCCGCAGTAAGGGTTCTGAATTTAAAGTTTCTTCTTTATTAAGCATTTGCCTGCGCTCGCCTTCTTTCACACCTGCCAGATAATCATACACCCACAAGCCCATTGAGGTAGAAAATTTTCCTAACGAGCCTTTTTCAATAATGGGCAGCAACATGTTTTCGGGCGAAACAATATGCGGTGCATTACGGTGCAGAATGGCACGCTCGGTGCCTGTTTCGTGTACTAAAGCAATCTCTAATTGTTTCAGATAACGCAAGCCTCCGTGAATTAATTTGGTAGAGCGGCTGCTCGTTCCGCAGGCAAAATCTTTTTGCTCTATTAAAGCCACTTTCATGCCTCTTGACGCTGCATCTAAAGCAATGCCTGCGCCTGTAATACCACCGCCAATCACTAATACATCATAGGTCTCGGAAGATAGTTTTGTTATTATTTCGTTTCGTTGTAGCGCAGAGAAAGAAGATTGCAAAGTATGTTTTTTAGAGATAACAAAGTTCTTGGTTTCTTGTTGGGTAGGCAATAAATATTTCAGAAAAGCAGAAATATTCTTTAAAACATCCCCTCGCCACGGGCTTTTACCACCGGTACTTTAATATTTTCTTCTTCTGAAATATTGCCACCGGCAGATGAAGTATTGAACTGCATTTCGTGCAACTTACTGTAAAAGCCACCTTTTGCAAGCAGTTCATCGTGTGTGCCGCTTTCTTTTAGTTCGCCTTTATCTAATACCAGAATTTTATCGGCATGTTGAATGGTAGATAAGCGGTGGGCAATTACTATAGAAGTTCTGTCTTTAATCATCGTAACAATTGCCTGCTGAATAATGCTTTCACTTTCGCTGTCTATTGAAGAAGTAGCTTCGTCTAAAATGAGAATGGAAGGATTAAAAACCAGCGCACGAATAAAAGAAATCAGTTGTCGCTGCCCCATAGAAAGCGTTGCGCCACGTTCCATAACATTATAATCATAACCGCCCGGCAGCCGCATAATAAAATCGTGTGCGCCTACCAACTTGGCGGTTTCAATTACCTGTTCTCTTGTAATACTTTCATCGCGTAAAGTGATATTATCTGCCACCGAACCTGAAAACAAAAAAACATCTTGTAGCACCAACCCGATATTGGCACGCAGATAAGACAGTTCGTAATCTCTTATATCATGCCCGTCAATAATTACTTTGCCTTTTTCAAAATCGTAAAAACGATTGATGATATTGATGATGATG
>CAYSGX010000061.1:0-11175 GCA_964430605.1 uncultured Chitinophagaceae bacterium | reverse complement strand
AATGCACTAAACATATTTAGATACGGCATAAACCATTCTAAAATTTTAAAATAGTTTGGACTATTTTAAAATTAGAATTGGTATTACTTATACTCTAAATATTTATCATCTACGCCACTCCATTTCAGCGCCATTACATCGCGAACATAGTTTTGATATACTTTCCACGGATGCTTTGAGCCTTGCTTAGGCAACACATCTAAAGCTCTTAAAACATAACCTGCATTAAAATCTAATAAAGGCTCGCTATCAAAAGCATTACTGTCGAAACGGGGCACACACACTTCATATTTGTGAGCATCCATGTAATTCAATACTTTGGTAACAAACTGGCAACTTAAATCGCATTTCAATGTCCACGAAGCATTGGTGTAGCCCACTGTAAATGCAAAATTGGGTACATTGCTAAACATCACGCCACGATAGGCATGTGTTTTAGCGGTATCTCCCAATTCACCATTAATGTGAACCGTCATGCCACCCAGCAATTGCACTTTTAAGCCGGTGGCGGTAACAATTAAATCGGCAGTTAATTCTTTGCCCGATTTTAATAATATGCCTGTAGCGGTAAATTTTTCAATACTATCGGTAACAATTTCAGCTTTTCCTTTTTTAATAGATTGAAATAAATCTGAATCGGGTACTAAACACAGGCGCTGATCCCATGGGTTGTATTTCGGGTCGAAGTGTTTAATGTCGTAGTCTTTACCCAGTTGTTTTTTTATTCCTTTCTGTATGAATTTTCTAATTCTGCCAGGAAATTTTCTGGAAGCATTATAAAGAAAAATAGACAGCAAAATATTTTTCCAGCGAATAACAGCATAGGCAGTTTTTTCGGGCAATATTTTTTTCAGAAACTCTGCCGCTTTATCTATACTTGGCATAGATAAGATGTAGGTAGGCGAGCGTTGCAGCATGGTTACTTTCGCTGCTTTCTTTGCCATTTCGGGTACTAATGTAACAGCCGTAGCGCCACTACCTATTATTACCACATTTTTGTTTTCGTAATCAATATCGGCAGTCCATTTTTGAGGATGCACTACTTTTCCGCTGAAGTTTTCTATTCCCGGAAAATCAGGTGTGTAGCCTTTATCGTAATCGTAATAGCCGCTGCACATGGTTAAAAACTTACACTTTAATAATTCATGTTTAACACCTTTATGTGGTGCAATTTTCAGCGTCCACATTTTTTCGGCATCGCTCCATGAAGCATCAACTACTTTATGATTAAACTGAATTTTTTTGTCAATGCCAAACTTGGCGGCCGTGTCTTTTATATACTGAAGTATGGAAGTTCCATCGGCAATGGCTTTAGGGTTTTTCCACGGGTTGAAAGGAAAGCCCAGTGTGTACATATCTGAATCGGAACGAATGCCGGGGTATTTGAATAAATCCCAAGTGCCGCCAATGGCTTCACGGCCTTCTAACACCGTAAAAGTTTTATTGGGGCATTCCTTTTGCAAATGATAAGCAGCGCCAATTCCTGAAAGGCCTGCGCCTACAACTATTACATCGTAAACAAGATTATTTGTTTTTTCTGATTCTGTTAATTCATTTGCCATTATTGACTTTATGTGTGTGTGATTAACAAATATAAGAGTTCACTGTTCAATTTTTCGCACCTGTTTATCGTGCATGTATACTATTCTCAAACAGGTTTTGGCATCAAGCCTGTTTAGAGAATAGATATACCGAATATTCCAGACTTTGATTTTTCCAAAACCTAAGTTGTTTCGGTATATTTTGCCAATGCAGCAGGTTAGTTTATTTTCACCAAAAAATTGAAACAATGAATTATTGGTTGGTAAAGTCTGAGCCGTTTAAATATAGCTGGCAGCAATTTGAAAAAGACAAGCAAACTTTTTGGGATGGTGTGAGAAACTATCAGGCAAGAAACAATCTAAAGGCAATGAAAAAAGGCGACTTGGTATTGTGGTATCATAGCAACGAGGGTAAAGAAGTAGTGGGTATTGCCAAGGTGGCGAAAGAATTTTATCAAGACCCCACCACCGATGATGCCAACTGGGTGGTGGTAGATTTAAAGCCTCACAAAAAATTAAAACAACCTGTTACCCTAGAGCAAATTAAAGCCGATGAACGCTTGCAAAATATTGCGTTGGTGAAACAGGGCAGACTTTCGGTTTCGTCTTTAAAGCCCGAAGAGTTTGATGTGATTTTAGAATTGAGCGAGCAATAATTTTCAGCCTTTGTTAAGCACAATTCTAAAAGTGGTGCCCTTGCCTGCTTCAGAATGTTTTACAAATATTTTGCCTTGATGGTATTCTTCTACAATACGTTTCACCAAGGTCAATCCTAAACCCCAACCTCTTTTTTTGGTGCTGAAGCCGGGATTAAAAATAGCCTGCTGATTACTTTTGGGAATCCCTTTTCCGGTATCGCTTATATCAATATAAACATGTTTGGTATCAGTTGTTGCAGTTACATTTATGGCACCTTTGCCCTCCATGGCATCGAGGGCATTTTTCAATAAGTTTTCCATTACCCAATCAAAAAGAGGCGCATTGTATTTTGCCATTAAAGGTGCTTGTATAGCGGTGGTAAACTGCACCTGTGCCGAAGCACGCTTCTTCATATAATCTATATTTTTTTCGATAGTGGCGGCAATATCGTTTGCTACTAAAACAGGCGTAGCACCAATCTTAGAAAAGCGTTCGGTAATTTGCTCAAGTCGCGCTACATCTTTCTCCAACTCGTCAATTGCCTCGGGATTGGCGGCATTGGTTTCTCTAAAATATTCTACCCAAGCACTAAGCGAAGAAATAGGCGTGCCCAATTGATGAGCCGTTTCTTTTGCCATGCCCACCCAAATTCTGTTTTGTTCGGCATTGCGTGTATTAGTAAAAGCAATATAAGCCACGCCTAAAAAAATACCTATAATGCAAAGCTGCACAATGGGGTACAATCTTAATTTTTTCAGCGGAAAAGATTCTTTGAAATAAATGTAGTTCTGCTTACCCTCGGTAACCTCTATCACAAGGGGATTTTGCGCACTTTTCATTTGTTGCAGTTGCTTAGGCAAATAAGCTGCATCGGTAACAGCTTTTGCCGAATCTACATTTCTCCAGAAAACAATGCTATCGTTTTCGTTGGTTAATATTACCGGCACAGTAGTATTATTCTGAATTACTTCAAACAAAAAACCAATGTCGGTATTTTCATCGGCAGTATTTAAATTGCGATAAGCACTCGCCCACAACTGAATTCTTTTTAACTCTTCAGTGGCCAGTTCTTTGGCCAGTTCGTTAGTATAATAAATGGTAACCACTGCGATTAAAGAGGCCACAATAAGCATCCACAATTTCCAGCTATTACGCAAATAATATAAGTTCATAGCGATAAAAATAGTATTTTTTATTACGCTGAATTAAATGTTTGTGAGTGTAAGACAAATTGCAGCGTTTTTTAAAACCCGCAAGGTTTTTTAATGAAGTCTCCACTTACCATTTTGCACTATAATAAAACCTTGCGGGTTTAACTATGCATTCCGTCATGGACCCTGTTCAATTTAAGAAAAAACGCATTCTCTTCAATTGCTTACTTTTGCAAATGTTTTTAGTGTACGCTTTTATAAACTGAAAACTTATCCCGATAGCTATCGGGACTGAAAACTGAAAACTCAGAAAAATGAAATACCATCTTGTATCTGGCGGTGCCGGTTTTGTAGGCAGAAATATTGTGAAACGATTATTAAATACTACCAAAGATATTGTGGTGGCAGTAGATGACTTATCTACCGGCACGCATCCTTCAACGTGGTATAATTTTGATTGGCCTTCGGTGAAGAAAATTAAGAACTTAGAAATATTTGGAGCGGAAGAAAGGCTGTGGTTTATACACGAAGATTTCAGAGAATTTTTAAGAAAAATTTCTGCCGATGAAAATATTCTTACTACTGAATATGGACTACCAACCCAAAAATTTCACGATGTTTTTCATTTTGCAGCTATTGTGGGCGGCAGGGCGAAAATTGATGGCGACCCAATGATGGTGGCTTTAGACCTTTCTATTGATGCAGAGTTTTTTTATTGGGTTACCCGCTACAAACCTGCCAGAACAATGTTCCCAAGCTCAAGTGCTGCTTACCCAATTTCGTTGCAAGGCGATAAAGATGCGGTGGCATTGAAAGAAACTGATATTGACTTTACCACCAATCTTGGCAAGCCCGATATGACTTACGGCTGGAGCAAAATGACAGGCGAATATCTGGCGCAAATTGCTGCTGAATATTACAACTTATCGGTAGCATGTGTGCGCCCGTTTTCAGGTTATGGTGAAGATCAGGATTTAACTTATCCAGTGCCTGCTATTGCGGCTCGTGCTGCCAAAAAAGAAGACCCGTTTGAAGTGTGGGGCAGCGGCAAGCAAGGCAGAGACTTTGTGCATATTGACGATTGTATTGATGCTATTTTAATGGCTATGGATAATATTAAAGATGGCACTGCTATTAATATTGGCTCAGGTAAATTAACATCGTTTTTAGATTTGATTGAGTTGTTCAGCAAGTTTGCCGGCTATGAACCTACTATTAAACCATTGCTCGATAAACCCGTGGGTGTCCACTCGCGCTATAGCGATATGAGTTATGTAAACAGCACCTTCAATTGGAAACCAAAAATTTCTTTGGAAGAAGGAATGAAAAGAGTTTATGACAGAGCGGTGAGTGTGAACAATAAATAAAAGTGTTGCCCTCAGATTTCGCAGATAACGCTGATGCTTTTTTGTGCAATTATTTTGATTCTTACAGATTGGTCATTTAAAAAAGTATTATTTCGCTTCTGCGTAAATTTGCGAAATCTGCGGGAAATAAATATGAAAGAACTCATTGTTGTATTTTTTGTCTTGCTGTACACTTTAACCAATGCCCAAAACTGGTGTCCGCAAGGAGCAACGTGGACTTACGGATATTTTTATTCTCAAGGTTTTTCATACAAAAAACTATCTTACGAGAAAGACACCATACTTGGTACACAGTTCTGTAAAAAGATTGGTGTACAAGAAATATCTAATTACCCAAACTGTCTTAATACCTTTGATGAGCAGCCCATTTTCACATATGCTGAAAATGATACCGTCTATTTTTATCTCAATAATAAGTTTGAACCATATCTATTTTTTAATGCACAGGTAGGTGATACTTTTCAACTTCCGAATCCTTTTTTTGGGGGAGGTGGCTGCGATACTGTTTTACAGTTTGTGGTAGATTCGGCAGGTGTTATGCAAATCAATGGAGAAACCCTTAGATATTATGTGGCAAAAGCTGTGGGAATATCATCAATAAAGGTAATTGAGAAAATAGGTATTGTAAGCAATTTTTTCATGATACCTTTTTTTACTTGTAACATAACTGATGTTGATGAATATTATCCATTTTGCTATGAGGATTCTAGTTTTGGAACTTATCAGTTAAGTTCAAACATTACTTGTACATGTAATTATACAAGTATTACCGATGAAACAATTACAAATAATTATATCAATATTTTCCCCAACCCTGCAAATACTAACATAAACATCACTTCGCAGCATTACGATATTCATGAAGTTATTTTTTACAATTTGTACGGTCAACGAAAAAATGTTTCTGTAAGTAACAACTCAAAAGGAATTCAGGTTGATATAAGCAATTTCCCTGTAGGTATTTATCTGTTGCATTTTCAATTTTCTGAAGATAAGAGAGCGATATATAAAATCATTAAAGAATAAAAAAAGTATTACTTCGCTTCTGCGTAAATTTGCGAAATCTGCGGGAAATAAATATTCAGTTTTGAAAAACAAAAAAGTAGTTTGCTTCGGTCCGGGACCAATGTTTAAAGGTGGTATTTCTAATTACAATACTTCTTTAGCAAAGGCATTGGAAAAACAAGGTGCCGAAGTGCATATTGTTTCGTGGACACAGCAATACCCGGCTATTGTTCCGCGCGATTTTGTGGATAGAAGCAGCAAAGCCGATTTACTTTCGGGTACTAATATTAAAGTAACCTACATTACCAACTATAACAATCCTTTCAGTTGGCAAGAGACCTATAATTATATTGTTTCATTGCAGCCCGATGTGGTGGTGTTTCAATGGGCTATTGCTTTGCAAGGCTTGCCTATGGGCTTTATTGCTAAAAAATTAAAGAAGCATAGCAATATAGATGTGTTGTTCGATTTACATGTGGTGAAACAAAAAGAGGCTAGCTCGCTCGATAATTCATTTGTACAATTTGGTTTGAAACATGCTAAAAACTTTATAGCCCACTCTTACCAAACTGCCGATGAGTTGAAGCAGCTTTTTCCTGCAACCGATTTTCAGGTGAATGAAACCGGTGAAAGAAATACCTCAAAGAAAACCATCATAAAATTGTATCATCCCATTTATGATATGTTTCAGCCCGATAAAAATTTCGACAAAGAAAAAGTGAAACAAGAACTGGGTTTGAAGCAACATGTGTTTTTATTTTTCGGCTTCATAAGAAAGTATAAAGGCTTGCATAATGTATTGCCTGCCTTTGCTGAATTATGTAAAAGAAGAAATGATGTTTCGTTGCTTATTGCAGGCGAATCTTTTTGGCAAACACTCGATAAAAACAAATTAAGCACCCGCATTAAAAGTGCTTTGTTTGGAACTGCTAAAAAGTTGTTTCTGAAAAACAGCGATAACGAACAAGATTATAATCCGCTGGCATTAATTGAGCAATTGGGTATTCAAGAAAATGTAAAAGTTTTTAACGAATTTATTCCGAATGAAGACGTGCATAAATACTTTCAGGTTTCAGATTGTATTGTAAATTATTATCTCACAGCCACGCCATCGGGTGTTGAATCTATTGCCTACAACTTTCACATGCCCATATTGGCCACGAAAGTGGGTCACTTTCCCGAAACGGTAATTCCCGGCTATAATGGTTATTTAGCCGAGCCGGAAAACATTCAAAGCATGGCCGACACTATGGAATATTTTCTGAATAATCCTACCGACAGAAATAATGTGGCTGAAATTGCTTCGAAGTTGAGTTGGGAGAATTATGCTAATGCTACTTTAAAATAATTTGCCATGAACAAAACTGAAATCATTTCAGAATTAAAAAATGCAACAGCACAATTTAAAACTGTTGATTCATTGAATGAACAACAACTGTATGCTACTGCCAATGGCAAATGGTCAGTTGCTGAAAATATGGACCATTTAATTCTTTCAGTAAAGCCTGTAAACCTTGCATTAGGCTTGCCAAAAATTGCATTACTCGCTTTTGGAAAAGCCAACAGAGCGGCCATGAATTATGATGAAGTAGTTGCTTTTTACCAAAGCAAATTGCAGGAAGGCGCAAAAGCCACTAAAGATTATGTACCTGCCAAACAACGTAATAAAGATGAGCTCTTACAAGATTTCAGCACAAAGCATGAAACCTTGATTAATAAACTAGAAAGCTGGAGTGAAAGCGATTTAGATAAATACTTTTTGCCTCATCCTATTTTAGGCAAGCTGTCGGTAAGAGAAATTTTATTCTTTACCATTTATCATATCAACCATCATTTCAAAACGATCCAACATTAAATTGAAACTTTTCCACACGTTTTCCATTTAAACCTATCGGGAACTTTCCTGTTGTATATTTGCTTTTAGCATTAACCTTTAAAAAACTCATAATAATTATGGCAAAAGTATTCACCGATTCTAACTTCGGAGCAGAAGTATTAGAGTCAAATCAAGTTTCAGTAGTAGATTTTTGGGCAGAATGGTGTGGACCGTGCCGTGTGGTTGGTCCGGTAGTAGAAGAATTAGCAAAAGACTATGAAGGACAAGCGGTAATCGGCAAAGTAAACGTTGACGAAAATCCTGAAATCACCACCAAATATGGCATTCGCAACATCCCTACTATTCTTTTTATTAAGAATGGAGAAGTGGTAGATAAGCAAGTGGGTGCAGTGCCTAAAGCTGTTTTAGAGCAAAAACTAAAATCACACATGTAATTTACTCAAAGATGCCATCGCTTCAAGCGATGGCATCTTTTATTTAGTATAAAATTATTCTGTACAAAAATCCTCCTAAATTCAGGAGGATTTTTATTTATTATCAGCAATAGGTTTAAACCCCTCGTTAGTGGCAGGCAGTCGGTTTGATTTTCTTATTTTTGAACAACCATGGCAAACATAGCAGACAATATAAGTGAATACAGAGAACTTGATAATCTGGAGTTTTTGGCAAAACAGGTGGTAGAAGGATTTATTACCGGCTTGCACAAAAGTCCTTATCACGGTTTTTCGGTTGAGTTTGCCGAGCATCGTTTATACAACCCGGGCGATTCGGTGAAGAACATGGATTGGAAAGTATATGCACGCACCGGAAGGCTTTACACCAAACGTTATGATGAAGAAACCAACTTACGTTGCCAGTTGGTAATTGATGCTTCATCATCAATGTTTTATCCGCAAAACAGTAATCAAAATAAAATTCGCTTCTCTATACTTTCGGCAGCAGCCATTATGTATTTAATGAAACGCCAAAGAGATGCTTTCGGGCTAAGTGTGTTTTCAGAAAAAGTAGATATACATACCAATGCAAAATCTACCCAAGTGCATCGAAAATTGTTGCTCACTTATTTAGAAAAAGTTTTAAAAGAAGAGCCTAAAAACAGAGCCACTTCAGCGGCAACTTCTTTACACGAAATTGCTGAAAACATTCATAAACGTTCGCTCGTAATTATTTTCAGCGATATGATGGACAATGCTGAAAAGCAGGACGAATTATTTTCAGCCCTTCAACATCTGAAATACAACAATCATGAAGTAATATTGTTTCATGTGGTTGACAAAAGCAGCGAAATAGATTTTAAATTTGACAACCGACCTTATGAATTTATTGATTTGGAAACAGGCGAAAAGCTGAAACTGCAACCCAATCAGGTGAAAGAATTTTATGTGTCTAAAATGCAGGAATATTACCAACAATTAAAACTAAAATGTGCGCAGTATAAAATTGATTTGGTAGAAGCTGACGTGCAACAACCTTACAAACAAGTATTGCTGCCTTATCTGATGAAACGCACTAAACTGTATTAAAACGCTGATTGATTATGATTTTTATGATAAATGAATATCAGACATCTTCGGAAAATAGTGTACTGCATTTGACGAGCGTTTGTCATGCTGACGATAGGAAGCATCTCTAAATTATTAAGAGATTCCTCGTTCCTCGGAATGACATATCCTTCGACAGGCTGACAACGCGTATTTTCCGAAGAAAACTGACTACTGAAAACTTATAACATAAAACTTAATACTTACAACTCAAGTGCAACTTAACTACAAACACTTCGGAAGCGGAACATCGCTGATTATTCTGCACGGATTATTCGGCTCGTTAGACAACTGGCAGACTTTAGCCAGGCAATTTGCAGAAAACTTTTCAGTATATATTGTTGACCTGCGCAATCACGGAAAATCGCCTCACACGGTTGAACACGATTATATTTCCATTGCTGAAGACATAAAAGAATTTATGCAGCAGCAAAATGTTGAAAAAGCAAATTTCATTGGTCATTCAATGGGCGGAAAAGCGGCAATGCAATTCAGCATTTTATATCCTGAAAAAGTATTGAAGCAGGTAATTGTAGATATTGCACCTAAAAAATATGGCAGAGGACATGATGATATTTTCGATGCCATTTTCAGTATAGATTTGAATACTTTGCAAAGCAGAAATGAAGCGGACGAACAATTGCAGCAACTGATTCCTGATTTCGGCACACGGCAGTTTCTGCTTAAAAATTTAGAGCGCACCGAAGACGGAAAATATCAGTGGAAATTCAATCTGGAAACATTGTTCCGTGAATATGAAAATGTGCGGGGCGGTATTGTTTCGCCAAAATCATTCGATATTCCAACCTTAGTAATCAAAGGTGAACGTTCCGGTTATATTACTTCCGAAGATGAAGAAACCTTCAAAGCATTGTTCCCTGAAACCACAATAACCAGTGTAAGCAATGCCGGTCATTGGGTTCATGCCGAAAATGCAAGTGAGTTTTATAATATTGTTTCAGCATTTTTGTTGCACTGAAATTTATTAGACTTCTTTCCTAATTAATTAAACCGCATAGATACATAGGATTTACAGCAATTATGTTTGCAAGAGGCAAACACTATGTGTTTCTTTCTCTTTGCAAAAAACAGTATAAAAGTTTGATATAGCGAAAACAAGTTTTCTGAACATAGTCTTTCTTTGCTTCGTTATTGCTTTTACAAAATACACCAACCCATCTATGTTTCTATTGTGGTTTCATTTTTAATTTTTATAGTTTATTGAATTATATAAGAGGCCTATTGCAACACAATTCTTTTAGTAACCGATGTTTCTCCCTCAATAATTTTCATCAGGTAAATGCCTGCTTTAAGATTTTCGCCAAGACTGATTGCATCATGCTTATCTTCAACAACAACAGCAATAACTTCCTTACCTGTTGCCGCTTCGTAAATAACTACTGTAACGCCTGCATCAAAATTTTCGGTATCAATAAATACTGTGCTGCCTGCTTTTACAGGATTTGGGAATACTTTCCAACTTTTGTCTGCTGACACAGTTGTTTCAGCTTTATTATTGTTCACCGAAACTATTTCGGAATAATCATAAGTGCCGTCATAATCGGTTTGTTTCAGCCTGTAATATGATACGCCCATTAAAGGTTTTTCGTCTGTGGCAGTGTAAGCAATAATGCTGCTCGAATTACCTGCGCCCTCAACAAAAAGAATTTCTTCAAAATCAATGCCGTCAACGCTTCTTTCTATGGTAAAAAAGTCGTTGTTGATTTCTGCGGCAGTTACCCATGTCAGGTCAACTGATTTGTTTTTGTTCAACTTTGCAGTGAAAGAAACCAACTGGATTGGCAACGGATTGCCTCCTTCGGTGCTACCTATTCCAAATTCAGAGAAAGCCGTTAAACCCATTCTTAAAGCGTAACCGTCAGCTACTTTTCTGCCATCGCCATTTGGAGCATTGATAGTACCACCACCTGTTGCCCATGAAGAACCGTCAGGCGAACCCGTAGGGCGTTTCACTACCGCGAACTCGTTGTTGTTTAATCCTGAAATATTATCGGTGTACAGGTAAATATCATAGCTTCCGCTACTTGGCGCGTTATTGGGGTCAATCGTCCACATATTTGAAACTATTGAAAT
>CAYSGX010000060.1:6743-11297 GCA_964430605.1 uncultured Chitinophagaceae bacterium | reverse complement strand
CCCATTCAACCATTACTTCTAAAACCGTATTGAGCGAGTTTCCCGATTTTGTTAATTCATACTCTACCGTAACAGGTATGGTATCATAAACTGTGCGGGTTATAATGCCGTTGACTTCCAAGTCCTTTAATTCTTTGGAAAGCATACGGGGCGTAATTTTTGGAATTTCCCTTTCCAATTCCTTGAAGCGTTTTTTACCATAGAGCAAAGAGCCTATTATGGGCAGTTTCCATTTTCCGTTCAACACATTCATCGTGTCGTTTACGGCTAATACAAACTCTCCCGAACACTTCTTTACCTGCTCTAATTGTGATGTTCTGCTCATTTTTTTCTGTTGTATTTATTGATGCTATACCAAAGTATAGTGATATACTTAGATATAGTAGTTACTAAAGTATAGCAAAAGTAAATATCTTTGTGTTATTAAAAAAGTTTCACTAAAAACTCTTGGGCAGAAAACCGACTTCACTGAAAGAATATTTGAAAACAGTTTATTCATCTAATTAAAAACAAATTTTATGTCAACAACAAATAATAAAGGATTGAACATCGCGCTGTGGATAGCGCAGGTATTATTAGGAATTGCATTTACTATGGCGGGCGCAATGAAAGCCTCTTCACCAATTGACGATTTAGTAGCAAAAGGGATGACTTGGGCAGCCGTCTCACCTGCACTGACACGTTTCATCGGCATCAGCGAACTGCTTGGCGGTATAGGTTTAATTTTACCTGCGGCATTGCGTATAAAACCCATTCTTACCGCGTGGGCAGCCGCAGGGCTTTTAGTTGTAATGGTGTTGGCTTTTGGCTTTCACATTATACAAGGCGATGCCGTTCAGCAAATAATGCCGTCTGCCGTGTTGGGGCTTATTGCTGCATTTATCGCGTGGGGGCGTTTCAAAAAAGTACCTATCTTGCCGAAATCGTAAATTACTATGGAACGCAAAGAATTTTTTCAATCAATTTTAGCGTTAACCGCAATGGGAACATTAAACAGCTTTAAAAACTTTACTGAAATGCTTCCTGCACAAAGTAAGAAAATGCCTGTGCTGTTTACTTCTCACGGAAATCCTATGGATATTCCTGTTTCAAGAAACGAAAGAGCGTTCTGGCAAAAGCTGTTTGAACTGGGAACTGATTTGCAAAAAAATTATGACGTAAAAGCAGCCTTGGTTGTATCAGCCCATTGGTGTACAAAAGGTACTTTTGTAAATATTTCCCCCGAGCAAAAACAGATTTACGATTATTACGGTTTTCCCGAAGAATACTACAAAGTATATTATTCTGCCAAAGGTTCGCCCGATGTAGCACACGAGGTGAAGAAAATAATTCCTTCCGTTTCCGAAACAAGCGACTGGGGTTTAGACCATGGAGCATGGCCTATGCTGATGCACCTGTTTCCCGAAGCGAACATTCCTGTTTTCCAAATGAGCATTGACTATTACGCCAAACCCGAATATCATTATGAGTTGGGCAAGCAATTGAAATCATTGCGTAACAAAGGTGTATTGATTATCGGCAGCGGGTCGCTTATTCATAACTTGCAGTTGGCTATGCAAAAAATGCGTAAAAATGATATGACCGCTTACGGTTGGGAAGCGGAATATGATGCTTGGATAAAAAAGCAAATTGATGAACGGAATTTTGCGAACATTATCAATTACGAAAACAGCCATAAGCTGGGCAAGTTAGCTGCTCCCACTCCCGACCATTACGTGCCTGTGCTTTACAGCTTGGGGCTTACGGACAACAGCGATGAAATCAATTATTTTTATGAAGGCGCACCAACGCTTCCTGCATTTAGCGAACGAAGTTTTATCATCGGATAACTGATATGAAATGAAAACAAACTATTTAATTATCGCTTTTATGCTGTGCTGCATTTCGGCTTTCGGGCAGCAAGTTAAAAGCAAAACGAATACAACTCATAAAACAGAAAAAGTAATGGAAAATAAAATGAAAGTAGAAATATGGAGCGATGTAATGTGTCCGTTTTGTTACATCGGAAAAAGAAAATTTGAAACGGCATTGGAACAATTTGCCAATAAAGAGCATATCGAAATCGAATGGAAAAGTTTTCAGCTTGCGTCCGATATGAAAACACAGCCCGATAAAAGCATACATCAGTTTCTGGCGGAACATAAAAGCATAAGCGTAGAACAGGCAAAAGGTATGAACGCGCAGGTAACACAGATGGCAAAGCAGGTCGGGCTGATTTATAATTTTGATAAATCGGTTGTGGCAAATTCATTCAATGCCCATCGCTTCACTCATTTTGCAAAGCAATACGGAAAACAAAATGAAGCAGAAGAATTACTGTTCCGTTCTTATTTTACTGACGGCAAAAATATAGATGATTATCCAACGCTAATTCAATTAGGTGCGGAAATAGGCTTGGACACAACCGCTTTGAAAACTGCATTGGAAAACGGAAGCTATGTCGATGATGTAAAGGCAGATATTTACGAAGCACAACAGGTAGGTGTGCGTGGTGTTCCGTTTTTTGTGTTCAACAGAAAATATGCTGTATCGGGAGCACAGGAAAGCAACGCATTTTTAGAAACGCTTGAAAAATCTTTTGCTGAATGGAGAAAAGAAAATCCTGAAGCTGCTTTAGAAGTAATTGAAGGAAAAATCTGCACACCGCAAGGCGAATGTGATTAAACTGACAAACTTCGGGATAACAAAACCACAGCCGGGGGAAGGTTAACGCTACTGCTGATATTTCAAAGCAGCTTTCACAAAATGAGAAAACAACGGATGCGGATTGGCCACCGTGCTTTTTAATTCAGGATGAAACTGCACCCCTACAAACCACGGGTGGTTTACATTTTCTACTATTTCTACCAAACCCGAATCGGGGTTAACGCCCGAGGCTATCATGCCGTTGGCTTCATACTCGCCTAAGAAAATATTGTTGAACTCGTAACGGTGGCGGTGCCTTTCTTTTATTAGTGCCGACTGATATATTTCTTTGGCCTTGGTGCCTGCTTTTATTTTGCAGGGGTAAGCTCCCAAACGCATAGTGCCGCCTTTGTTTACTACTTTCTTCTGTTCGTCCATTAAAGAAATTACCAGATGAGCAGCTTTATCGTTAAACTCAAATGAGTGTGCGCCCTTGTAGCCCAATACATTGCGTGCAAATTCAATAACGGCACATTGCATGCCCAGGCATATTCCAAAAAACGGAATACCATTTTCGCGCACATACTTAATGGCGGCAATTTTTCCTTCAATGCCTCTTTCGCCAAAGCCGGGCGCTACCAGCACACCACTTAAATGCGACAACTTAGCCGCCACATTTTCTTCTGTAATATTTTCTGAATGAATACTTTCTAATTCTATTTTACATTCGTTTTCAGAACCCACATGAATAAAGGCTTCTAAGATAGATTTATAGGCATCCTGCAGTTCAATATACTTACCCACCAAACCAATTTTTACGGTGGTTTTAGGGTTTTTTAATTTATGCAGAAATTCTTTCCACTGGCCTAATTCGGGTTCGCCTTTGGTAGAAAGTTTCAGCTTGGATAATACAATTTTATCTAAGCCTTCTTTCTGCATTTCCAGGGGTACATCATATATAGAAGCGCAATCTATAGATTGTATTACGGCATTGATGTTGACGTTGCAAAACAACGCCAGTTTCTGCCTTATTTCTTTTGAAATAAAATGCTCGGTGCGGCACACCAATACATCGGGCTGCACGCCTTCTTTCAGCAATTCTTTTACCGAATGCTGGGTGGGTTTTGTTTTTAATTCTTTGGCAGCGCTTAAATAAGGCACCAGTGTAAGGTGTATTACCAACGAGTCGCTATTGCCCAGTTCCCAGCGCAACTGGCGCACAGCCTCTATATATGGCAACGATTCAATATCGCCTACGGTGCCGCCCAGTTCGGTAATTACTATATCAAACTCGTCAGATTTGCCCAGGAGCAACATTCTGCGCTTTATCTCATCGGTAATATGCGGAATTACCTGAACAGTTTTCCCCAAATAAGCCCCCTCGCGCTCTTTGCTGATAACATATTGATATATGCGGCCGGTAGTAACGTTATTGGCCTGCGAGGTGGGCACGTTTAAAAAACGCTCGTAATGCCCAAGGTCTAAATCAGTTTCGGCACCATCATCGGTAACATAGCATTCCCCATGCTCATAAGGGTTCAATGTGCCGGGGTCAACATTTAAATAGGGGTCGAACTTTTGAATAGTAACCCGGTAACCACGCGCCTGTAACAGCTTGGCCAGCGAAGCGGCAACAATTCCTTTTCCTAAAGAGGAAGTTACACCACCCGTTACAAACACAAATTTTGCCATAGAAAAAGGAATCTCAGATAAGAAATAATCTGACCACAAAAGTAATGAAATCATTATGATTACAGCATACTATTAAATATAGATTTGTTGAATGCTGATAATCATGCAGGGAAATATACAAAACCGGAACATGCGGAGAATAAATGCGGACACAGTAATTCCGCTACAAAGGCAACATCAGGCGGATTATGACAACCCTGTGTTTTCAGTATGCAAAATAGTAGCCTACCGTACCAA
>CAYSGX010000060.1:4824-6733 GCA_964430605.1 uncultured Chitinophagaceae bacterium | reverse complement strand
GCCTTTTCGTTTCTCTTGTGTATAGTTTAAGAAAGTAAACTGAATATAATAAGTATAAACTCCTTCGGGAGCCAGTTTGCCTTTGTATGTACCATCCCAGCCTATGGCAATATCTTTCGATTCAAATACTTTTTCGCCCCAGCGATTATAGATGATGTAATAAACATCTTTCACAGCGTTGGCATAAAACAAAAACACATCGTTAATGCCATCGGCATTGGGTGAGAATATATTCGGAATATAAATTTTAATGCTGTCGTTTACATATACTGTTGTAGATGCTGAAACTTCACATTGGTTGGTATCGCTGACTGTAATGGTGTAAGTAGTAGTTACAAAAGGCCTTGCGGTGGGAGTATCCACAGCGGCATCACTTAAAAAAGTTGGAGGTGTCCATTCAAAAAACAAAGGTTCATTACCGGTGTATGAAGGATTAAACACTACCGTATTGCCCAACAACACGCCAAAGCTGTCTTGAATGGCTACTTCAAGCGGTTCGGGCTGGGTAATATCATAGCTGCCGGTTTCGGTACAGCCGTTGGCATCGGTAACAGTAACGCTGTAGTTGCCTATGACTATTCCGCCCGCATTTGCATCGGCATCACCATTGCTCCAGTTATAAGTGTAGGGCGATGTACCATTAGTGCCTGTTACAGTAATACTGCCTGAACTTTCACCAAAGCAACGTACATTTTCAAGGCTTAATAAATCAATGCCCAGGGGCGCGATAGGTTCAGTAATGGTAAATGAAACAGTATCGCTGCATTGTGAGCCATCAAAAACTATAACAGTATAATTTGCAGGTGCCAGAGGCGAAGCTGTGTTGCCTTGCAACGGTGTGCCGTTATCAAATACATATTGATAAGCAGGCGTGCCGCTATTGGTTGCAAAAGAAACAGAACCATCATTAAATCCAAAACACGAAACATTGTTCAGCACATCTATTGCCAGTTCAGGCTTATCGAAAACAATTACAGCAGTAGCAGGTGAAAGAAACTCGCAGCCTTGCACATCTTCAGCAGTAACAAAATAACTGCCTGCGGAAGTAATGGTATAGCTTGCACCTGTGGTTGCATCGTTCCATATATAATTGTTATAACCTGCATCGGCAGTAAGTGTTACACTTTCGCCTTCGCAAAATTGTATAGCGCCACTTGCAGTTACGTTTAGCGGTTGCGCCACATCAACTGTAACAGTTACGGTATCTCTGCTGCTGCAGCCCAAAACAGAAGCATTCAGGAAATAGGTGAAGGTGGAAGGTTGTTGCGATTGATTAGAAAACCGGAATACAGGATTGCCAATCGTTGCATCACTTAGATTGACAGCAGGTGTCCATGAGTAAGTAAAGCCGGGTGTTGGAGCTGCGCCTAAATTCACCGTGCCGCCCGAACATACAGTGGCATCTTGTCCGGCATTGGCAATGGGTTGCGGAATTACAAGTACCTGAGCAGTGTCGTCAGGCAGGGTACAACCACCGGGCGAAGTAACGTTTAGTGTAACATTTTTCAAGCCGGGTGTAGCCCACGAAATTTGGTATGGGCCTTGCCCACTTCCGCTTATAATTGTGCCGCCATCAAAATTCCAGTTGTACGTTTCGCCCGCGCCACCGCTACCGGTGTAGTTAACAGTTGCATTGGCAAACTGACAAACAGAATCGGGCGCATTGAAAGTATTGGTGTATTGCAGGTTAACAGTAATTTGCTGTGAAGTCGGAGGCTCCGAACATCCGTTGCTTCCGGGAATACTTAATGTAACGGTTTTCACTCCGGGCGTAGCCCACACTATTTCATAAGGGCCGGGGCCTGTTCCGGTTACTACTGTGCCGCCATCGAAATTCCAGTTATAAGTTTCAGTGGGCGCGCCTGTTCCGGTGTATTCTATGTAGGCATTTGAATTGGCACATACTACA
>CAYSGX010000060.1:0-4814 GCA_964430605.1 uncultured Chitinophagaceae bacterium | reverse complement strand
CGGTAAAGGTAGTTGGCGCGCCATTTTCTACTATTACATCAACCGTTTCATAGGTAGTACAATTGTATCTGTCAGAAACAGTAAGTAAATAAGAAGTAGTTTCGGTTGGTGATACTGTAATGGGTGTTCCTGTCGCGCCATTATCCCAGGTATAGGTATAAGGCGGAGAACCTAATACCGTAGAAACAGATAATTGCGCTGATTGCCCTGCACACATTGCCTGTGCCTGTGAAACAGTAGGCTGAGGGCAAAGGTTTATTTCAATAACTGAAATACTGGTTCTGTTGCAAGGCAGGTCGTTCCATTGTCCTCCGGGATAAACCTGTACACATTGTTCTCCATTTTGACATCTGTAGGTGTCACAACCCGGAAAGCCACAACCACCAAAACAATTATTATAACCATTATTATTAGGTTCGCCTCCCGACCAGTTTTGATACAAAGTTGGTGTAGCCGGGCCAGGATTAAAAGGCCCTGTAGTGCCATCTAATGCGAAGAAAGTAGGTTGGTTGGTGCCGGTTCTTTTATAACCCAGCCATATTACCTGGCCATTATAAGGAGAAGCATTTAAAGCCGCTACCACCGCGTTGTTTTCATCAACATCGTTAAATACAACCATATTGGCTCCCAATGCTGCCGCTTGTTGTTGGCTTAAATCGGCATTTTGGTTTCTGGTATTTACAAAATACATACTGCATGGTTGCCCTACAACACCCGTTAACTCTACATAGCCTGTTGCCGCTGCAAAGGCATTTCTTATTGCCTGAACATCGCACACGGGAGCAGTGCAGTTGGGGTTTACGTTTACGGTTGCGGTTTGCTGTGCGGTGCAGCCATACCTGTCAACCACACTTAAATTATAAGTGGTTGTTACAGCAGGAGAGGCTGTAACAGTAGCGCTCGTTCCTAAGCCTTGATCCCATGTATAGGTGTAAGGCGTAGAACCTAATAAAGTAGTTGCTCTAAGAGTAACAGGCTCACCTACACAAATGGTGGGCGGTGCTGTTACAGTGGCTTCGGGGCAAAGGTTTACTTCTATTACCGAAATACTGCTTGAGTTGCATGGCAAGTCATTCCATAAGCCGTTATTCGGAAAAATTTGCACACACTGCTCGCCATTAGTGCATCTGTAAGTATTACAGCCAATAAAGTTACAACCACCTGTGCAACTGTTAAATCCATTATTATTTGGTTCGGGGGTAGATGGATTCCAGTTTTGATAAATGCCCGGTGTAGGGCCGCCTGTAGTAGGGGTGAGAAAATTTCCTGTAGTGCCATCTAAAGAATAAAAAGACGGAGAGCCTGTACTTGTTCTTTTATAACCAATCCAGATGGCAGAACTGCCATAGCCCGCAGTATTTAAAGCAGCGGCAACCGCGTTATTTTCTGCCGCATCCTGAAACACTACCATGTTAGCTCCTAAATTTCTGGCAGCCGCCTGTGCTTGGTCGGCATCCTGAGAATTAGGATTAATGAAATACATACTGCATGGCTGCCCGCTAACGGCAAGCTCAATATAACCTGCCTGGGTAAAGGCAGTTCTTACAGCATTAATATCACAAGTAGGAGATTGCGCATTTGCAACAAGACTGAAAAAAGATAAAAGTAACAGTGTAAAAAGTCTGAAATGGAATTTCATATAGTAGCCGGACATTTATTCACCCACTAAAATAATGACTTTTACCCTGTTATGTTTAATTCAGTCCTATAATTGTCAACTTAATTTTCCCAACACAATTTCCAGTACTTCATCCATTCTATCTACGTAATGAAACTTTAAGCCTTTTATGTAGGCAGGATTAATGTCTTCAATATCGCGCTTGTTGCTTTTGCACAATACTATTTCTTTCAGCCCGGCACGTTTGGCAGCCAGTATTTTTTCTTTAATACCGCCTACAGGCAATACTTTTCCGCGCAGGGTTATTTCGCCCGTCATGGCTACAAATGGTTTTAAAGATTTTTTGGTAAAAGCCGAAGCAATGGCGCTCATCATGGTTATTCCGGCAGAAGGGCCGTCTTTTGGTATAGCGCCTTCGGGCACATGAATATGTATGCTGAATTGTTCGAAGTCTTCAGGCTTGATACCAAATTTTTCGCCATTCGATTTTAAGAAAGTTAAGGCGGTAGTTGCCGATTCTTTCATTACATTACCTAAGTTTCCGGTAAGAGTTAATTCTCCTTTGCCTTTATGCAGGCTGGTTTCAATAAATAAAATATCACCACCTGTTTCAGTCCATGCCAAGCCCACGGCTACACCGGGAGGTTGTTTTTCGGCATATAAATCTTTGTCGAAACGCTCTTTGCCTAAAATTTTAGGTAAATCTTCTACCGTAATTTCAGGGTTATATTCTTCTTCCATTGCAACCGATTTGGCTATGTGGCGCATCAGGGAGGCAATTTTGCGGTCTAATTCACGCACTCCCGATTCGCGTGTGTAATTATCTATTGTTGCTGAAAGAATTTCATCGGTAATTTTTACCTGACTGGTTTTTAAGCCGTGTGCTTCACGAATTTTTGGCACTAAATGTTTTTTAGCGATTTGTACTTTTTCTTCTAATGAATAACCGCTCAGGAAAATAATTTCCATACGGTCGCGCAAAGCGGGCTGAATGGTATTTAGCGAGTTGGCTGTTGCTATAAAAAGCACTTTGGAAAGGTCGTATTCCAGTTCTAAATAATTGTCGTAAAAACTGGTGTTTTGTTCAGGATCTAAAACTTCTAACAATGCGGAAGAAGGGTCTCCCCGGTGATCCATTCCTACTTTATCTATTTCGTCTAAAATGAAAACAGGGTTAGACGATTTGGCTTTTTTCAACGATTGAATAATGCGCCCCGGCATTGCGCCAATATAAGTTTTGCGATGCCCGCGAATTTCAGATTCATCGTGCAGGCCACCTAAAGAAACGCGCACATACTGCCTGCTCAACGCTTTTGCGATAGACCTGCCTAAAGAAGTTTTACCTACTCCGGGAGGTCCCACAAAACATAGTATAGGTGACTTCATATCGCCTTTCAGTTTCAACACGGCAAGGTATTCTATAATGCGGTCTTTAATTTTATCTAAACCATAGTGGTCTTTATCTAATACTTTTTTGCTGCGCTTTAAATCAAAATTATCGGTGGTAAACTCTGCCCAGGGCAGGTCAATTAACAAATCGAGATAATTCATTTGTACTGAATATTCGGCAGCGGCAATATTCATGCGCTCCAGTTTCAGCAATTCTTTTTCGAAATGGGTTTTCACTTCTTTGCTCCATTTCTTTTTTGAAGCGGCATCTCTCAGGCGGTCAATATCTTTATTTGGCCCATCGCCACCCAATTCTTCCTGTATGGTTCTTAATTGCTGGTTCAGGAAATAGTCGCGCTGTTGTTTTTCAATATCGGTGCGTACTCTGTTCTGAATTTGGTTTTTTAATTCCAGCAACTGCAACTCGTTTTGCATAAATTGTAAAACCAGTTGGGCGCGCTCGGCAATATCGTCTATTTCCAAAAGCTTTTGCTTGTCTTGCAAGGTGCTGTTGAGGTTAGAAGAAATAAAATGCACCAAAAAATTCGGGTTGTCTATATTTTTTAATACAATAGCTGCTTCAGAAGGAATATTGGGCGACAGCCTGATAATCTGCTCTGCCATATCTTTAATTGACGAAACCGTAGCGTTGTATTCGGCATTATTTTTTGCAGGCTCAATATCAACAAGGTTGTCGATTTTCGCGGTAATGAAAGGGTCTTCTTTCAGAATTTCTACAATCTTAAAGCGATTAATACCTTGCAGAATAACGGTGTTGCTGCCATCGGGCATCTTGAGCATTTTCACTATGCGGGCAACAGTGCCTATGTTTTGCAGGTCTTTTACTTCGGGGTCTTCTACATTAGTATCTTTTTGTGCTACCACGCCTAAAATTTTATCTTTTTTATAGGCATCGCGCACCGCTTTTAAAGATTTATCCCGGCCAACGGTAATGGGAAAAACTACTCCGGGAAATAAAACGGTATTGCGTAATGGTAATATAGCCAGTTGTTTCACCGGCACCATAGGGTTTTTATCGCCATTGTCTTCAATAGAAATCATGGGTAAAAACTCTACATCTTCATCTTGCTGAAATGACATGGTAAAAGGAATGTTTTCGTTCATCAGTGTAATTATAATATTCAGAAAAACTGCGCGTGTAAAAATAGGGAATGCCATTGGCAACTAATATGCCAACGGTAAAATAGCCATAAATGCTGAAAAATGACTGACAAAATGTTAGGAAAAGAAACGTTTTGGTGTCAGGTTGTTAATATGCCTTTGCCTGAACAGAAAGATATTATTTGCACATTGTTGAAGGTAAGTTAAAAATACGAAATCCTAATCCTGCACTAAGGTGCAACATATCTTAAAGCCGGATGAGTGAAGAAAAAGTCGCCAAGAAGTTGCAAACCATAGGCATCATCACCACTATTATTTAATACGATTTGCAATGTGTTTACTCCCGCTGCCAAATTCCAGGTAACAGTTTCTTTACCTGACCATGAACCTGTGCGATTGTAAATGTTAGTTCCGTTTAAATAGAAGTAGGCGTTGTCATCCACCCTATATACACGTTGAGTAACTGTGGTGGCACTTGGTGCCCATACTTTCATTTCAAACATTACAGACTCCACATGATTAGACATGCCATAAAAGTGAATGTCACCATAAGAAGGGTAAGTGCCTTGTTTGGAGTTGGTGAAAGTTAATGGGCTTGTACGGTTTTGTGCGGTTTCATCATGCTTTAGTGTCCAGCGGGGAAACTGTGCCCAAATAGGTCCGTTCACATCCAGGGTGGTAGTTG
>CAYSGX010000059.1:0-11516 GCA_964430605.1 uncultured Chitinophagaceae bacterium | reverse complement strand
CCACTTTACTGACGATCCTGAGATTGACCCTAAACTGAACCTTACTTTCAATAAAGCGCAACAGCGCACGGTTCGTGCAGCCCTTAGCAATACCTTTGGCTTTGGCGGCCATAATGCTTCGGTAATATTTAAGAAGTATTAGTTGTTCTTGAGTAAACACTGAACTTTTGGATAGTATCCTTCTGTGTTTCTGTGGCATCTGTTTTTTAAAAAATCAAAGCTACCGAACTGGTAGCATCCACTAAGAAATTAGTTAATTTAGTAGTATGGGCGGAAAATATACTATAGGCAACCAATGCAACAAATTTTGTAATGAAAAAGGAATAAGGGGAAAATAGAAATTAGTTATCCTGAATGATGATAAAAAAATATGAGCAGATGCTTCATGATGTTTTGGGTAGTAGCGGATGCTACTACCAGCGGGGGAATCAGAATATTTTACACCTACTCCGAGCAACAGTAATAATACACAAAATGAAAAAAATAAATAGTTTAATAATTACTATTTTAATATCTATTTCAATACAAACAAACGCTGTTTCAGCTCAAAATTGTAGATATAAAATAAAGTATGCTTATAGGTGCGATACAAAAAATACTAATATTAGAGCATTGCATTACATTTTTGTCTATGACAGTAATAGGTTACATTCTATTTTTAAATATGATTATAAAATAAATCAATTAAAAGAAATAATTATCTATGAATATGAAGATGATTTAAGAATTGGCAAAATACATATTGATGAAAAGGGAAATATAATAGATAGTAAAAAAACTGTATTTGATTCTTTATCAAATAAATATGTTACTATTCCAAGACTTGATATAGATATATCAAGATGCTCTTCCTCTGAGTATAATGGTTCAATGAATATGGAATGTAAATGGGATAACTGCGGTAATGTTATAGAAGAAATAGAATACTCACCAATTAACAAAAAGCGAATACTATCAAAATATATTTATAAATATATTTATTGGTAATGTGTCACCCACTGGCGCGGTAATGTTCAAAACATCACTTTTGATAAAAAATATCATTTGGAAGCCCAATAAAATAAAGAAACCATTTTTAGAAAAACAATAAAAGCGGACACTTCATGATATTTTGGGTAGTAGCGGACGCTACCAATAGGGGTATTAGTTGTTCTTGCGTAAACACTAAATTTTTGAATAGTATGCCTCTGTGTTTCTGTGGCATTTATTTTTAAAGAAAATCGAAGCTATCAGAAGGTTGAAACATAATCCAGAAATTGTATTTTCGGTATCCTGAATTTTATTAGCTTATCAAAACCATACAATATACTCTATGGCATTTCCTAAAACCATTCTCGAACAAGTAAAAAAATACAAAGGCAAAAAAGTAAAACTCGCCATTACCGATATTGATGGTATTTTAAGAGGCAAAGTAGTTTTGTTAGATAAATTTTTGGGTATTGCCGATGGCGGTTTTGGCTTTTGCGATGTAGTATTCGGCTGGGATAGCAGCGATGTGGCTTATGATAATGTGCAATACACGGGCTGGCACACCGGCTATCCCGATGCGCAGGCGGTAGTAGATGCAGCTACTTTCAGAAATATTCCGTGGGATAATGACATACCTTTTTTCTTAGCCGATTTTACAGATGCCAAAGGCAAGGCTTTAGAAATTTGTCCGCGACAGTTATTAAAAAAGATAAAAGCCGAAGCGGTAAAAACAGGTTTTAACCCCACTTTTTCACAAGAGTTTGAATGGTTCAATTTTCAGGAAACACCCGAAACCTGGGAAGCAAAAAATCATATTAAACCCACACCACTCACCCCCGGAATGTTTGGTTATTCTTTATTGCGTAGCTCCTTAGAAAATGAATACTTCAACGATTTGTTCGATTTAATGCTGCAATTCCGTGTGCCGTTAGAAGGCCTGCACACTGAAACAGGCCCGGGTGTTTACGAAGCTGCCATTCAGTATAGCGAAATAATTGAAGCAGCCGATAGAGCCGTATTATTTAAAACCGGAGTAAAAGAAATTGCCGCCAAGCATAATATTATGGCAAGTTTTATGGCCAAGTGGAATGAAAATTTACCGGGCTGTAGCGGGCATGTGCATCAAAGCTTGTGGGATTCTAAAAACAATCTGTTCCACAGCGATAAAGACAAGCTGGGCATGAGCGAGTTAATGAAAAGTTATGTTGCCGGGCAGTTGTATTGCCTGCCACATATATTGCCAATGCTTGCCCCTACTATTAATAGTTATAAAAGATTAGTGGAAGGCGCTTGGGCGCCTACTACGCTCACTTGGGCAAGAGACAACCGTACCACTGCATTAAGAGTATTAACGGGTGGTGCGAAATCGGCACGGTTAGAAACCCGTGTGGTGGGTTCTGATACCAACCCTTACCTGGCAATGGCAGCTTGTTTGGCAAGTGGTTTATATGGCATTAAAAAGAAGATGAAGTTGTCGCAGCCTGTAACATTGGGCAACGGCTATGCCGATAAACAACATGGCATACTCCCTGCTGATTTATGGCAGGCAACACAAAACATGAAAAATTCTGAAGTAGCAAAAGAGTTGTTTGGCGAAACCTTTGTAAACCACTTTACCCAAACCCGTGAATGGGAATGGCGACAATACAGCAAAGTAGTTACCGATTGGGAATTGAAAAGGTATTTTGAGATTATATAATAAAAAAGGCGACCCTTTCGAGTCGCCTTTATCGAGAAAATATTTCTTTTGGTTTACAAAGTCCTCTTAGCTTCCCAAGTGCCTTTGTCTCCATCGGTTTCAACCCAAGTGCCTTTTAAGTGATCGGGAGTTACAAAATCACCTTTAACAACAGTTCCGTTTCCTGCAGTAAAATCTACTTTGCCATTAACCAAAGAGGTTTCTGCCAGATTTCCGCTACTAACAATAACAGTGAAATTATTGCCATTCAGCAATATGTTCAATCCGCCACTGTTATCACCAGCATACGAGCCTTCGTATGCTTTCACAGCGTTTCCTGAAAGTTCTTTGTAGGTTTCCACATAAACCGAATGTCCCGGAATTGTGCAGGTAACTGTTGGGTTTTCTCCATTGGCCCCAACTGAAAAATAGGCAGATACTGTTTGCCCGTCAACTGTGCCGGTAAAAAGCGCATTGTTAATTGGTTGTCCGGGCGACCACGATGCTAAATCGGTTGTTGATAATGTACCCACTTTGTTGTTGAACGTTACTGTTGCTGAAACATTGGTATTGCCGTTGTAAATGTAAATTTTCACCGTTCCGGTAGAACCCAGCAATACGCTTTTATAAACGCCCGCGCTGCTATTATCGTTTGCGGGCAGAGCTTCCGCACTTGAAACACAAGTAGTGCATGTGTAATCGTTATTTGTGTTGTCATCGTCATCATCTTTTTTACAGCCTGTAAAAACTGATGTCATAATAAGGGTAAAAAAAAGAATTTTGGTTTTCATGGTTTATAGGTTTTGGTACGCTGTAAAAATATTAAAGCCTAAAATCTTCTCCAAAAAAATAGTTTGTGTTCGTAATAAATAGGATAATTTACCTATCTCAAAACATCTTGCGCTTCTCTTTTGTATTTTTACCGCCCAAACAAAAAAATATTATGCTGTTTCAACTTACCGAAGAACATTTAATGATTCAGAAAGCCGCAAGAGATTTTGCGCAAAACATTTGCAAACCGGGTGTTATAGAGCGCGATGAAACCATGAGCTACCCCGCAGAGCAGGTAAAAGGTTTGGCTGAATTAGGCTTTTTAGGAATGATGGTCGATCCAAAATATGGTGGCAGTGGTTTAGATACAATTTCTTATGTATTAGCCATGGAAGAAGTTTCTAAGATTGATGCTTCCACTTCGGTAATCATGTCGGTAAATAATTCTTTGGTATGCTGGGGTTTGGAAAAATACGGTACTGAAGAACAAAAACAAAAATATTTAACACCATTAGCCAAAGGCGAAATTATAGGAGCCTTTTGTTTAAGTGAACCCGAAGCGGGCAGCGATGCTACTTCGCAACGCACAACAGCCGTAGATAAAGGCGACCACTATGTGGTAAACGGTACCAAAAACTGGATTACCAATGGCGGTAAGGCATCGGTTTATTTAGTAATTGCGCAAACCAATCCTGAGCTAAAACACAAAGGCATTAATGTGCTGATTATAGATGCAAAATCTCCCGGCATTACATTAGGCGCTAAAGAAAATAAGTTGGGCATTCGTGCATCTGATACGCATCAAATTATGTTTCAGGATGTAATAGTGCCTAAAGAAAATCGTATTGGCGAAGATGGGTTTGGCTTTAAGTTTGCCATGAAAACACTTGATGGCGGAAGAATAGGCATTGCCGCGCAAGCATTAGGTATTGCAAGCGGTGCTTATGAACTGGCGTTGCAATATTCAAAAGAAAGAAAAGCATTCGGCAAAGAAATTTCTCAGCATCAGATTATTCAGTTTAAGCTAGCCGATATGGCTACGCAGATTGAAGCAGCACGTTTGCTGATTTACAAAGCAGCATGGGAAAAAGACAATGGTTTAGACTACAGCCAAAGCAGCGCTAAAGCAAAAGTATTTGCCAGCGAAGTGGCCATGCGCACTACCGTTGAAGCAGTGCAGGTGCATGGTGGTTATGGTTATGTAAAAGAATATCATGTAGAGCGTTTAATGCGCGATGCGAAAATTACACAGATATATGAAGGCACTTCCGAAGTGCAGCGCATTGTAATTTCAAGAGGAGTTATTGGGAAGTAATCTTTATTGCTTCATAACTTTTATAGCCTGAATAAGTTTTTTATTCAGGCTTTATTTTTTCTGAAAAATGCTGAAACCTAACGGCTGTAACGCTTACAGCACAATGCAAATGAAATAATTTTTGCACAAATATCCACAATCCTTTGTTTGCAAGGCTTTCAGCAAATTGTTCATAATTAATAGAAAATCAAAGCATTATGAATGTTTTTACAATATCAGAAATGCTGAAACCCTTTACTTATCAACAATTCAGCATAAAATATTTTTACAGGCTATTTGGAAAGATTAGCCAAGCATCTATATTTGTTGACATCATTTTGTTTCACTTATAAAAACTTAAACCATGAACAAAGGCGAATTAGTAGATTTCATCGCTTCAGAAGCAGGCTTAACAAAAGTACAGGCTGGCGATTCTTTGAATGCAGTATTAACTGCTGTTCAAAAAACTTTGAAAAAAGGTGACAAAGTAACTTTGGTTGGCTTTGGTACTTTTTCTGTAACCAAAAGAGCTGCAAGAACAGGTCGCAACCCTAAAACAGGCGCTGCTATCAAAATCGCTGCTAAAAAAGTAGTGAAGTTCAAAGCCGGTAAAGAACTTTCTTCTAAAGTATAGTTCTTGGCTTACCGAAAAGAAAAGCGTTCCGAAATTATCGGGGCGCTTTTTTATTTTGAATGCTGAAGCGGTATTGCTTATTTTTGCAAACAAATTAAAAAAAACAAATTATGGGAAGAGGTGATAAAAAAACTGCCAAAGGAAAAAGATTTAAAGGTTCGTTTGGTAATACCAGGCCACAAAAAGTTGAAACTAAAGTAGTTGCTGCTAAGCCTAAAAAAGAAAAAGTAGTTAAAGCGCCTAAAAAAGTTGCTGCCGAAAAAGTAGAGAAGCCTAAGAAAGCGCCTGCTAAAAAGAAGAAAGAAGAAGGCGCAACAGAAAAATAGTTGAATCTTAATTTCTTAAAAATTAAACCTGCCGATGTATTTCGTAGAAAACATCGGCAGGTTTTTCTTTTTAAGCGCCTTAGCAAATATTCTAAACAGCATGGTAAAATAGCTTAAAAAGTTTCCCGCAGATTACGCAAATCACGCTGACAGTTCTTACATTCCTCTGCGTAATCAGCGAAATCTGCGGGAAACACAAATAGCCCAATTCATATCTGACACGACAGTAGTATTAACCGTCAGTTCATTTTATAGGCTAATAATAGTAGAAAGAAAGCTTCCCATAATTTTCAGCACATAATCAAACAATATTTAAACAACAACCCTTACTTTTGGGACGCATTTAAAAACTTCACCTGTATATCAGGCAATAATACTTCATTACACACTATGCAAACTGTTTCAGCTAAAGCAACAAAAAGAGAAAAAGTTTCTACTAGTTTTTTTGCTGCCGACTGGCCTCAGACCGGCAACATTGATTTAAACATTCACGATTTGCCCCATCATTCATCGACTACCGAATGGTGGTATTTGAATACTCATTTGAAATCTAAAACAGGCAAAGAGTATTCGTTGTTTGCTTCTTTTTTCAGAATCATAATTAGTTATGATGAGAAAACCAAAAAAGCGGATTATGGCCATTCGGTTTTGTGGGCGTTGACCGATGTAGAAAACAAGACTTATAAAACAGTTTCGCTGGTAGATAAGCGTGCGCCAAAACTGGGCATCGAAAAAATTAATCGTGGCGAAGCTATGAAAGACCCCTTTATAAAACGTGCTGCTTTAGAAATGCTGAAGAAAGGTGTAGTGCCTTATCCTGATGAGTTGTTAAAAGATGATGCTAAAATCGCTTTCGATAAATTACATCTCAACTACGACAATAATGTTTTTAAGAAAGAAAAAGATGGCTCTTATACTTTGCAGCTAAAGCACGATGAGCATCAAATGGCTACTACCTTAAATTTTAAGCCGAAGAAAAAAGCCATAAGGCATGGCGATAATGGAGTGGTAAGAGGCATTGCTTCCGAAGATATGTTTTACTATTTCATTCCAAGATGTGAAGTAAAAGGCACGCTGAAAACTGGCAAAGAAAAAAGTGAAGTAACAGGCGAGGGCTGGTACGACCATGAATTTGGTTGTCCGCCACCTGCTAAAAAAACCAATAAGGCCGAAACCAACAAAGATGATGTTTCGTGGAACTGGATTGCCATGCAACTCAACAACGGTTGGGAACTCACCGCTTATGATTTAATTAACAATAAAACAAAATCTAAAGAGGGTTCGTTAGCTATTTTAATTGACCCGAAAGGCAACCGTTACCAAACACCCAAATTCAGTTTTACCATTATTGGCGAGCCTTGGGCAAGCACCCGCACGTTTACCGAATACCCTACTGCATGGAAAATTGAAATACCTGAATTTGGTTTGAAGATGGAAGCCGTTGCCGCTTTTCCGCATCAGGAATTTGCTACTGTAATTTCTAAGCCCGCTTTTTGGGAAGGCAGAATGCACCTGAACGGCACTATGAAAGGCAAAAAGGTTGCAGGCAAAGGCTATTTAGAGCGTCATGGTTTTATTCATAACGAAAACATGAAAGACTTTTTAAAAGCTGTTTCGAAGCAAACATTAAAGTCTATCCAGCGCATTATTCCTTTATCGTTTGGGCAGGAAAAATTTGAAGAGCTGGTTTCACGTAAAGGCAACAAAACTTATGTAGCCGATTTAGATAAAGATGCCTATATCAATACTTTTTTAAAACCTATTCGCGAAGTAACTGACAGAAGCGGAAAGTCGTGGCGCTCTTATGCTACCATTGCCTGTTGCGATGTAGTGGGCGGTAATTCGCAAAATGCCATTGACTGGCTGGCATTGCCCGAAATGATGCACGTAGGTTCGTTGATGGTAGATGATGTGCAGGATAAATCTGAAGTAAGGCGTGGCGGCCCTTCGGCACATACCGTGCATGGCGAAGCCACTGCCATTAACTCGGGCACGGCTTGTTACTTCTTAGGGCAAATATGTATTTACGAAGCAAAAGATAACGTTGATAAAAAAATACAGATTTATAACTGGTATTTTGAAACCATGCGTGCTTCACACAGCGGGCAAGCCATGGATATTTACGGCTTGGACTATATGATGCCGCAAGTGCTGAAAGACGATGCCACTGCCAAGTTGTTAGCAAAAAGAGTATTGGCGACACACCGCTTGAAATCTGCCGCTCCGGCAAGTTATCTGGCACGCATTGGCGCATTGCTGGGCGATGGTACTCCTGAACAAATTGAAGGCTTAGGCAACTTCTATGAGGCATTAGGTATTTCGTTTCAGATTATTGATGATACGCTGAACCTGAAAGGATTTAAAGACCATCTGAAAACCAAAGGTGAAGACATTACAGCCGGAAAAATTACTTACCCTATAGCCAAAGCCCTGGGACTAATGCCTAAAGCCGACCGCAAAAAACTGTGGGATATTGTAAGCGCTAAAACCACCGATATTGAACAGATAGGCAAGGCCGTTGCCTTGTTAGATAAATACAACGCCATTGAATTGTGCGAGCAGGAAGCCAGGCAAATTTTAGAACGTGCCTGGAAAAAACTCGACCCGCTTGTGCGCGACTCTATGGTGAAACTCAACCTCAGGGCCTTCTGCTGGTTTGTGTTGGAGCGGACTTATTAAAATCTACGATAGCGCTCTTCTGAAAATGAAGAAGTTGAACTTAAACCCGCATTGTTTTTTAACCTTGCGGGTTTTTCTTTGGACGTGCCTCCCCGCAAGGGCTCGGGCTGTGCGCTGCAAGTTCTCACTTGTTCCTTGTTGTGAAGTCAACTCCCTGCTCGTTACTCAAAACTTTTCATCCTGTTTTCAAAAAGGGTTGTGCAACAGCCACCGCTGTTAGCAGATGCCCTTCTTCGTCTGTGTCAAGTTACACGGTCTGTTTGTCGAGCCGAGAAGTCAAAAGTATTGTCTGTCAAGGGTCTTTCGATTGTGAAAAATTAAAATACTGAAGGGAAGAAAAAATGAATTTCTTCTTAGGTTGGGCAGCCACACTCTTTTGCAAACTTTGGTTTGTGCGTTGGCTTGCTAAGTTTATTTTGTAATTGTCTGCCGAAACAACCTTTCAAATTCTTAAATTTGTCGGGCAGAAATGGGAAATAACAAACAAGTCATATACTTAGATAATAACGCTACCACTCCAATTGATAAAAGGGTGTTGGATGCGATGATGCCGTTTCTTACAAATGAGTTTGCTAACGCAAATAGCACACATCAATTTGGTGTCAATGCTTATGAAGCGGTCAAGTCTGCAAGGGTTAACGTGTCAGAGTTAATTGGTGCAGAAGCTCACGAAATTGTCTTTACAAGTGGGTCAACCGAAGCTATTAACCTTGCTATAAAAGGTGTTGCAGAAAGTTACCAGTCAAAGGGCAAACATATTGTAACGGTGTCCACCGAACATAGTGCCGTTTTGGATACCTGTCAATACTTGGAAAGTAAAGGTTATGAAGTAACTTATCTGTCAGTCAATACGGACGGATTAATTGATTTAAACGAGCTAAAAACCGTCTTGCGTGATGATACTATTTTAGTGTCTGTGATGCTTGCAAATAATGAAACAGGTGTCTTTCAACCGATAAAGGAAATTGCCGAACTGTCGCACAATGTCGGTGCATTGTTTATGTCCGATGCTACACAAGCTGTAGGCAAAATACCTGTCAATGTGGATGAATTGGGACTTGACTTGCTTTGCATGAGTGGTCATAAGTTGTATGCTCCCAAGGGCGTTGGTGCGTTGTATGTTCGTCAAAGAATAAATCGTGTCAAATTACCTGCTATGCTGCATGGTGGTGGACATGAAAAAGGATTGCGAAGCGGAACACTGAATGTTCCGGGCATTGTGGCTCTTGGTGCTACTTGTGCTTTGGCTCAAAAAGAAATGTCTAAAAATGCTGAAAGCATAGCTGTTTTGAGAAATTATTTAGAAACTGAGTTGCTGAAAATTGAAGGGACTTCTATTAATGGAAATACTGAAAATCGTTTGTATAATACTACAAATATTTTGTTTCGTGACGCTGATAGCGATGCCGTAATTATGGGGTTGAGCAATCCTGAAAATGACCCGCCTGCCGGACGGGCAGGTTTGCCTCTAATTGCCGTGAGTAATGGAAGTGCCTGTACTTCTGCTTCAATAGAACCTTCTCATGTTTTAATGGCAATGGGATTGGGCGAAACAGAAGCATTTAACAGTATTCGTTTTTCACTTGGAAAGTTCAATACAAAACAGGAAATTGATGTTGTGATTGATGCAGTAAAAAATGTGGTTGGACAATTGAGGGCTATGGTTAGCTAATCCTTAATCATTGTGCAATTTGTGCATTTATTGTGCAATTCATTTTAACATATAAAAAGCCCCTGCACCTCTTTGTCCGCTTGGTTTTAGAATGCCTTTTTCAAAGAACTCCGTTAGTTACATCGGACGTTTCGGACGTTTTTCGAACATTTCACTTGTCAGGCAAAATGTATTTAATTGCCTATTACCGAACAATTACCGAACAATTATTTATAGCAAGTTTTGCCCCACTTGCCCCACTATTTTGTATGAAATGCTCGAACCTGAAGTTCCTGTTTTTGACAAAACATTTGAATTAGTGAACAATGTGAACAATTAGTGAACAATTACGACAATGAATATTTTACCCCTCTACCCTTAGTTCCCGCTTGTTTCAAGATACCTTTGTTTACTAATTCTATAAGTTCCCTTGAGGACAACGTTTGTCCAATGTTGTTGATATTCTGATAAATAGAATTAGTAATCGAACCGTTTTCTTTCGCATACAAAACCGCCTTCACTTGTCTATCGTTAAGTCCAAGTGTTTGCAAGTATTCTGTATTAAAAATGTCTTTTTGGAACACCGCCCAAATGCCCGAAGTCTTATAATAAAAAGTTGGTTTGGGAAGTCCTGCTTCCAAACATAAATTTGTCATTTTCGTAATGCCTCGTCCCCACGATTCAATGTAACCACTTCTGAAAAAAGCGTTGGCAATGTCAGGATTATAGGGTTTTGAAGAATGTTTTTCCAAAAATGTTTCAATCGTCCAATCTTCGGGAAGTTGTCCTTCATTCCAAATCATTATTTTGTCTTTGTAAACGCTGATTTGAATAGGAACTCCACCTGAATAATCTTTGTGAGCAATGGCGTTAAGTAAGGCTTCTCTAACCGCTTCTTTGGGATATTCGTAAGTTTCAATTCTATGTATTCCTTCGTAACTGATAAGGGCTTTGATGTACTTTGTGAAAAGCAAATCAATCGTTTTTTCAGTTTGCTCAAACAAATTTCCGTGAACTTCGTCTTGAAAAATCAAGTCAGCATCGTTTTCAAAGTAACCGATTTTGATATAAGCACCTGTTACAAATTTTTCAGGGTCGGAATGAAACAATAACAAGGTGGCTCTTTTCAAGAACTTGCCCTCTTTCAATTTCAAATTTTCAAGAAGTTGTTCGTTAGTGTCTGCTAAACTATCTTCTGAAAGTCGTTGGCTTCTGATACCTCGCTTTTTGAAAAAATCAAACGTTTCTTGCTTTAAATCCTTTACAGAAACATTAGGTATTGGTGCACCGTCCCAATGTTTACCTTTTTTCTGCAAAAGAAATTTATCCAATGCTGCACCTTTTAATTCCTGTTTGGTGCTTCCGCTTCGGTAGTGGTATTGCCCTTTGTAATTTACTGCGTTTGGGTAAGGTTCTACAACAATTTCCAAATAATCGCCTTGTTTGGTTTCGTGCAAATTTACATCAACCAAAATTCCCAAAACATCACGCACTTTGTTTGGAATTTCTTCCAA
>CAYSGX010000058.1:0-11714 GCA_964430605.1 uncultured Chitinophagaceae bacterium | reverse complement strand
TAGTTGTTAGGGCTTTGTTTCATAGTGTTTTGACTTTATTATTAAGGTCTGAGCCAACTATTGTATCCCGCTTGGCGGGACTATGTTTCACTTAAAACAGGGATCAGGCAATCATAGTTTTGCAGGCAAAAGACACAATAGCAGTAAATCATACATTATACCAAATCTATGTTTCTATTGTGGTTATAATATTTTACCTTATGGTATCTGTGTCCAAACGATAGCTCTAAAAGTGTTTGATAGTGTCAAATACTTTTGTAGTACAATCTATTACCAACTGTTCAGCAAAAATGCTGTAATATGCAAATGTTGCACACCCTCTACCGATTCTTTCCAGAACTCATCCATAGTTTTACCACAAACTTGGGGTATTACAGCAAAACAGAAAATTCACGTTTTACAGTTTGTTCGTTATCTAATTTGTAGGCTGCCTGTACATAAATCTTCTCGCCCTGTTTCTCAGCTATAAAATCAATTTTTATGGGTATAACCACAAAAACAGCTTTTTTATTTGAATTTTTAGGGTTACAGGCATAAAAACTTTTTTGTTCGGTATGTTTTTAGAACAACAAATACTCCACAGCGAAAAAGCAAACAGCCTCCTTCAAAGTTTTGAACTTTGGAAAAGGTTGCTAAGGCTCGTCTGTTCTCGCGTAAATAATTTTACCTTTTAAGATTTTGTGCGGAGGCTCTGTGGTGGTGAAATCTATTTTTATCAGGGAAAATTTGGGCTTGTGATTAATGAAAACACAAAAACCATCTCCCCATGTGCTTTCATCTAATACAGCTCAGCAATATCTTTTTCAAGCATTTCAACTGCTCTCTTAATTACTGAATTGTAAAATTTTCCGGAATAAACTGCTTGGCTCATGGATATAGCAGCTATTTAATTTTTTTTGGGAAATATTCAGGAAATTCATTAAGAAGTGCGAGTTGTTCGTTTTTACATTGCTTTCCGTTTTGAATTGCTCTCTCATAGCTTGATGCTGCCTTATGCAATAATTCATGCTTTTTTTCTCTGTCCGATTTTTTCTTATCGCTTATTCTTCTTGCCTGTGCAACATAACTCTTAGCTTCGGTATAATATTGCTCTGCAATGGAATTTGTCTGTTTGTCAGGTGGTAAAGATGGTGTAGTTTTAATTTTCTCTATCAAGTCAATTAGCTTGTTAAATATTTCAAGCAGCAGTTTGTCTTTTTGTGAACTTGACAGGTTAGAACTTGTGAGTTTGTTTACATCAGCAGATAATGAGTTATAATCGTTGGTATATTGCAAAGGAACTTTATCTTTTATCTCGGTTAATTTCGTTTTGTATTCCTTCGCTTGTTCTGTGTAATATTTATGTTTATCCGAAGGTGGCGGGGGCGGAGGAGGCGGTGGTATTACAATAGTGGTAACACCATCAATACCAGCACTAACTTCTTCAATGTAAAAAATCACATCTATTTTCTTTTTATTTGATTTCAACCTGTTTGATATTTCCTTTTTTACCAAAACCAATGAATTAGAAAAATTGTCATTCATTAATATTTTAACAGCGTCTGTGTATTTGGTTTCTATTTCACTAACCGACACTTTTTTAGTTCCTTTCTCTACAAGTATTTTAGGGGTTGTAAGTTTTGGTATATTTTCATCATAATCTTCAATCAGATTGGCAGATGCTATCATATTTATAGATTTTCTCCATTCGTTTAATGGATTTAAGGGAACTACAATAGAATCTGATTTCTCGGGTGAAAAATCCAATCTTTTTACTGTTACTTTTGGCATGTAAACAAGATTACTGTTCGCGGAATCAACAGAATAATTAAACAGTTGCTTCAATCCTTCATCTAACGAGCTTCCTTCGTCAGCATCAAGTGCTTGCAGTTGAATAATATTTAGAGAATAGTATTCTATTTTTTTTTCCTCGCATGAGTAAAACAAAAAAAGAACTATAAGGCATATTAATTTGATACTTTGTTTCATGCTTTATTTGTTTGTTTGCGATTCAATGCTTTCTAATTGCAGTTGCCTGCTTGCTTTAAAAAGTGCGATTTTATTGCCGTCTTCCTGCCCTTGAATCAAGTTTACAATATCATTGTCAGTTAAAACTCCTTTTGCTTTTATAACATATTTATACTCGCCTTCTTTAGCATCAGTATTAGCAACAATTTCATGAGGAGCGTGCTTTATTGGAACATTTCTAAGAGTGCTTTGTGTAGTAACCAATTGTTCGGCATTTTTTGCTTCAAAGCCTCCGTTTGCAAATTTTTTATATTCAGAAGCTATACTGTTTTCTGTTGAGCGATAGGCAAGCCAGTAACCTGTATGTTTAATATGAACATAAGCAACTATTAGAAATATAATTGCAAAAGGTATATACAACCCTATATGATTAAACAAACCAAGAACAACAATACCAACAACTTTAAGTAAAGCAATTAGAATAATTAGTGTTTCAAGGAAATAATCTAATAATTTGCCTTTCTCTAATTTGTTATTTAAGTCGGCTATTTCTTGTTTTTTTGAATCATCTTTTAGTAATCTGACCGATTGCAACTGACATTTATCGGCTTCATTTCGGTGTAGCCATTTTGCAAACACAACATCAAGTATTATAAATAAAACAATGGCAAGAATAGCAAGAAACATAAATAATCCGCCACTTTTCGTGCCTCCGTAAACTGTAGCCCCTAAGCCAAGAAATTCACCAATAACAGCAACCCATATCCATGTAGTATCTGACGAATTACCGCTATCATTGAAATAGCTCGGAACAGGTAGCCCCCCGACAGTTAAAGTTGGTTTTCTTGTTGCCAACCATTTTTTTAATGTTTCTGCCGATGGTTGGAAATCTGTTTTGTCTGGTATGTGCATAATGAAATTATTTTCTATTATTTAATTATCCTTTCCTGTTCCTTTACAACTTTTACAAGTGTTGCCGTCTTTATCTTTTTTCTTTCCGCCACAAGCAGGGCATGGTTTTTCGTCTTTTACGGACTTAATTGTTTCAAATGGGTTTGCCATATTATTTGTTTTTGTTTTAACTGCCTACTCTGTAATCCCCTTTTCGGCTACCGGGGTTTTATCGGGAACGCGATGTAATCGCGTTCCAGTAGGATTGCTTCAAATTTGGATATTATTGTACTCAATCATTTTCTTACTAAGTTCATGAAGATAAGCATGCATTCTGGTAGCTAAATCCATACAATTCCTTTCTACAAGTTCTTGATATGCGACTTCAAATCTGGCCGTCTTTACTATTTCTTCATATACAGTATCCTCCAGTATGCCCCTATTTCTGCCATTTTCAATCAATCCCGAAACTTGTTCAAATTCTTTCTGAGTTGTTAATGAAAATTCGAGTAGCAGGTCAGCTAATTGAATTGCTAAATCTGCATTGTTATGTACATCATTCATAATTATTTATTTTGGATAGTTCTATAATGCTTAATATTATCTTCAATGAAGTTGCGTATTTCTCCCTCTATTTGTTTATTCATGTATAGTAACCCTTGTTCAATTTCTTCAACCCTCTTATGGAAGTAGAAATATTGAGTGTCACTCCATTGGTTTTTATGGCTTTCTAAATACGAATTAAAAGCATCCCATTTACCGTTCGTTACTTGTTTTGCTGCTTCAAATGCAGCCAATAAGTCCTGTAAGTAAATTTCTGATTCTTGACTTTGCTGTGACATAATATGTGTTTTTTAATTTATTGCTATTGAATACTGTTTCCTAATGTAGTGTAACCTGTATTGATGAGATGCAGATATCATAAATCGTTATTTTTTTTCACAGATAGTAGTTTTTAATGATTTTTTTCCGGTTTTTAAGTAACCTGAATAGCAATCATTTTTTAATACTAAAATTCCTTCTGAAACCTTATCATTACTTGCACTATATTCAATTAAGTTTATACTTTTTGAAGTGGCTAATTTTCCTTTCACTGATTTCCTGTTACTGGGCGATGCATGGAAATAATAATATCCTTTAAAGTTGTTATCACCCTCAACATCAAGAAGCAGGGAGATTTTTTTGTTGCTGATTTCTCCTGTAAAATTCTTCTTTGTTAAAGCAGGAGGGTTATTATTAACTGCCGTATTTGTTTGTATTGAAGCAGATGTGTTTTTTTGCTGCTGATTAGAATGAGCAGTGTTTGTTGAATAATTATTATAACTTGTTTCTTGTTGGGAAGTATAGCTTGAACCGGAAGAAAACAACCCTGTGATTGAACTGAAATCAATAGTTAGAGAATTATAAATCCACCCCAACGACACAACAAGAAGCGCTGCAAGCAATGTTTTTATTTTATAATTAAATGAAGATGGAATTGACTGATACCAAACTTTATGTTCATTGCCATAAACCCAAATTGAATAGTCCTCCTCTTTAAAGGAGTAATTAACCTGTGTAACTGGCGCATCTTCCACACGCAGCATTACACGGATTGGCATAACTTCCTTTTGGAGCAGCTTATTCTCACGGCCCGGATTAGGCACAGAATTAAATAATGTGTTAATCTGTTCGTGAATAAGTTTTGTATTTACGCCTTTATCATAAAGTTCAATGTTTATTTTGTCATGAATATCTTCTAATACAGCGCTATTTAATTGGTTAAATTCTTCCACGTTAATACCGCCAATTAACATGCTTTTGACTTCATCTACTGGATATTCAATTGTATGCTCGAAGATAGATGTGCCGGTGATTTTTTTAATTTTCTCTTCGGGAACTTCACCTCTATACTGCGAGTTTTTTGTTTCAAAGACGCGGAAATTTTTCTTAACCAGAATCACTGTTTCCATCTCACCAAAACCTGTGCATGTTTCACAGTTTTGTTTACCGTTGCCGCAAGAGCAAACTTTGTCAACATAATTATCTCCTGATTTTTCTGTCCATCTGACCTTGCCGCCACACGTTTTACAGGTAACCTGACCTTGCCCGCGGCAAGTGTTACATTTTTGAACCTCACCCGTTCTAATCTGTCCGCCATCATAGCTTTTTGATTCAAAGCCGGAAGGAATTTGCTCATGTTCTAATGAATATAGCCATAACGATTCTTGTCCGGCATCATTAATAACATTGCCATAGCTTCCATCAAATGGAATTGTTCTGAATGTTCCTGTTTGTTCTCCATACAGAAATTTGGCGTATATCAACTTTGCTCCATCATCTTCTATTCGTGTAATGGCAGCGTTACTCATCAGCTTGGGCGGAACAAGAGGGCGAAGAAATGAGCTGCTCCAACTGTCAATCGCATCGTGCAGATGTTGCCCTAACTCCGCTACAACGGTTTTGGTTGAAGAATCTTTAGCAACGGTTTTGGTTGAAGATGCAGGTGCATAGTTATACTCATCAAGTATTTGCTTGGCTTTATATTGAAAGTCTGTAATTTCAGAATATTCCCGAAATGAATGATTGTTTACTACACCAAGAAAATGTTTGATTTTCTGATTGAATTTTTCATCGTCATTGGTGCGTGTAATAAGTTCAAGGCGGTCAAGAATATTTGATAGCGTTTCCAATGCAATTTGTCTTTGGCTGTCGAAATAGATATTTACAGCTTTTTGCATCTCATCAATTCTAAATTCAGTTGAATAACCCTTCAAAGTAAGGTACAGGTTATTATAGAATGCCTCAAAATAATGTTTGTTGTATCGTATCTGCCGATACCTCTGCAAAGTGTCGGAAAGCGTTTTACAAACAACTACTGCTTTATCAGGGTTGTTGCGAATGTGTAAACATTCGTCAACCTGCTTTAAATATTCTTGATAGTGAGGAATGTTTGTCATGGTTAATCTACTTTATCTACTTGAATACGTTTATTTGCATCTTTCTCACCGTTTCTGTCATTATATATTGCCAGCCCTCTCTCAAGATTTGTGGCAGCAGTATTACGCGATGACAAGAAACTGGTTGACTGTCCCTCCTGCATACCTAATGCTATACGAATAGGGATGTTATTTAAAATATTAGATGGAATGCCATCCAATGATTGTGTTGCCAATACAAGATGAATTCCAAAAGCACGACCTTTTTTGAGTATTTTATTTATAAGCAAATCCTGAAAAAAATTTTTGGCTTTATAGTCTTCTGCCGAGAACAGCACCTGAAATTCATCTACAATGCAAACCAAACGATATAACGAAACTCTTCTTTCAAATAATTCCTCAATATTTTCCACTCCGTGCTGTGTAAAAAGATTTCTGCGTATTTCAAATTCCTGCTCTATAATTTTTAGCTTATCTGCAAGGGTCGGAATATCATCCGTGTTTTGACACTCTATAACGTATGAACTGCCTATATATTTATTAAATGAAACTCCCTTGCAATCAAAAAGCGCATAGCGCAGTTTTTCCGAACTATACTTTTCCATACTTCGCCTTATAATTGTATGAAGCAGCACTGTTTTCCCTTTCCCTGGCTGTCCGCCAATTATGGCAGAGTATCTTTCAGCGCCATAGCCAAACTTGAAATAATGTGTTTTTTTGTTGTTAGTTGTAATTCCTATCGGGATTTTAATGCCGTCTTTAATATCAAAGGTTTCAACTGCGGTCAGCTTTTCTTCTCTTTGTTGAGCCGATACTTTAGCCAGTTTTTCATTAACAATTTCGCCTACATAATCTATTTTAATCCTTTTATTGGCATCCTTTTCGCCATTGTTATCATTATATACCGCGATTCCCTTTTCAAGGTTCTTTGCTTCATAATTATTGGATGCCAAGAAGCTGCTTGACTGTGCCTCTGTCATACCTAAAGCAATACGCACAGGAATATTACTAAGAATAGACTGTCTTACAGAGCCGCCTAATGATTGATTTGCAAGAATCAGATGCATACCATACGCCCGTCCTTTCTGAACGATGTCTTTAATAAGCAAGCCTTCTGCAAATTCCGAATCGAATGCAAACAGAGACTCAAATTCATCTACAATACACACCACGCGATATAATGGAACTCCTTTTTTAAGCAAATCCTCGATTTTTGTTACAGCATGCTCACTAAACAATTCTCTCCGATTATCAAATTCTCCTTCTATAATTTTCAGTTTATCCACAATGGTTGGTATATGATTCGTGCTTTGCAATTCTAAAATATGCGGATCTCCTGTATATGCCTTAAACTCTACTCCCTTGCAATCAAAAAGCGCGAAACGTAATTCTTCCGGCTTATATTTTTCCATACCGCCAAGTATAATAGCATCAAGAAGGTTAGTTTTCCCTTTTCCCGGCTGTCCGCCAATTATGGCAGAGTATCTTTCAGCGCCATAGCCAAACTTGAAGTAATGTGTTTTTTTATTATTAGTTGTAATGCCGATAGGAATTTTTATGCCGTCTTTAATATCAAAGGTTTCAAGCACAACAGGTTTTGCACGCTGCTTATGCTGAATAATGGAAAGGTTTTCTTTAATTCTCTCTTTCACTTTATCATATTCCAAATCAATTTTGAGTTCGTTGTAGAAAGGAGTATGATTTTCTATAACGAATGGACTATCAAAAAATGTAAAGTTGGCTTTGCGATGGTCTAAATCAGAAAGAATAAAAAAAGAATTGTTGTTCTTAGTATTAGCAGTAATTCTATTGATAAGGTCAGTAATTGTCGTATTCCTTATAAATTGAGAATCGTTCAAAACAAAAACCGTGTATTGTCTGCTATCCGGATTTTTTGACCAATAATCTACAAACCCCGTATAATTAATCAATGTATCTTCAATAAACTTTTTTGAGCCTGCAACATATTGTTGAAGTTTTAAAAGGAGAGATTGTTCGTCAATCACTACACCATCAATCTCAATATTATCCCATGATTCATCCATTATTGTTCTTCTAACATCATTAAAGGTGTCCCCTAAAGAAGTAGGGTCATAAATTACAATGTGAATTTTTGCGGGGGATAGTTTTCCAATTAAATCAAGCAACAAATTCTGGATATACAGTTTTGCATTTCTTTCGTCTGCCTGATTGTATAAATAAACCATGCCTTTTGAATCAATGAAAGGCACAAGTGCAGGTAACGAGATAGAATTGTTTTTGAGTTTCCCAACCCGTAAAAAATACGGCAGTTGATTTACGTTTGCTTTTTCTATCTGACTGAAATTGTAAATGCTGTTTGAGAGGTTTATTTTTCTCGGTTCAATTTCTTGAATGAGTTCAGTTATGCTTTGTTCAAATTGCGACATGAGCTTTAGTTTCTTTTTTTATTTTCATTTCCAAATCTTTTGCCTTCTTCATAAGCATCCTCTATTTTTTTGGCATCACTACTAAAAACCGGAAGGATTTTAAGAAAAATACCAAAAGCAGGCAACCATATAAGAAATGCCGCTACGAAAGGAAAAAGGATGGTTAAGGCTGCTCTCAATCCTATCTGAACACGCTCGTTACTTACTGAATCAGGGATATTTATGAAACCGCTGAGAATGCGGTAAAAAAGTTTGAACCCGCCAGAACTTTCTTCTTTTTTTCTATTCAACCATTCAGGTAATTTTAAAAGAAAAGTATTAATTGCTTCATTGTTGATTAACGCAACTAAAACGCCTACCGCAATTGATAAGATAATAATAATCATGATTTCATTTTTGTTTTAATTGCCTACTCTACAATCCCCTTTTCGGCTATCCGGGTTTTATTTTTCACAGTAGTATTCACATTTTTAGCTTAAACAATTTAACAGGACGAATATATATAAGATTGCCAAAATTATCAAAATAATAATTATGTTGTCATAAAGGCAACGATTTCATTTACAACTTGCACCCATGCATTTGGGCATTAAAATAAAGGTGGCACGTTTATCCAAAGGGCTTACTCAGCAGGAACTGGCAGATAAAATCAATAAAACCAGACCTTTGGTTTCTCATAGAACAAACAGGAAAAGTAAACTATACTACACTTACACATATATCAAAAGCATTAGGTATCAGTATAGATGAAATGGAGAATATGGTCAACGAGCCTGCATCGGGCTATCAGACTAACAGCACTCTGGAAAGATATACCGAAATGATAGAGCAGTTGAAAAAAGAAAATGAAATGCTGAAAGAACTTATCAATTCACAGAAAGAAATAATAGAAATGCTGAAAAAGAAGAAGTAAATGAGTTATAACCCTAAAAAACATTTGATTTTTACTTTGTTTTTGATTGTAGCCATAAAACGTTGCCAAAAGCAGTTGTTCCTACACCCTCCCCCTCAAAAACTGCCCCGTGTAACTTTCTTTCACTGCTACCAAACCATCGGGCTCGCCCTGGTATAAAAGATAGCCGCCTTTGTCGCCACCTTCGGGGCCAAGGTCAATTACCCAATCGGCACTTTTTATAACATCAATATTGTGTTCAATTACCAATACGGTATGCCCTTTTTCAATCAATGCATTAAAGGCGCTCAGCAATATTTTAATATCGTAAAAGTGCAGCCCCGTGGTAGGCTCATCAAAAATAAATAATACGGGATGCGATACACCACCTTTACCCAAGTAGGAAGCCAACTTCACCCGTTGCGCTTCGCCACCGCTCAGCGTGCTTGATGATTGCCCGAGTTTGATATAACCCAAACCAACATCTTGCAAAGGTTTCAGCCGTTCAAAAATATCTTTCTTCGCGTGAAAAAATTCCAGCGATTCATCGATGGTCATGTCTAACACCTCGCTGATATTTTTCTCATTGTAGTTTACTTCCAGCACATCGTCTTTAAACCGCTTGCCTTTACATTCTTCGCAGGTCAAAACAATATCTGCCAGAAACTGCATCTCAACGGTAATAGTGCCTTCGCCTTTGCAGGTTTCACATCTTCCGCCTTCCACATTAAAAGAGAAATGTTTGGGTTGCAGGCCTTTCAGTTTAGAGGCGTGTTGACTGGCATACAAGTCGCGAATGGCATCGTAAGCCTTTATATAAGTAACAGGGTTGCTGCGCGAAGATTTACCAATGGGGTTTTGGTCTATCAATTCTACTTGTTGTACAAAACGAATATCGCCCGTGAGGGTGTCGAAAGCCCCGGCTTTATCGCCAAACTCGCCTAATTCTTTTTGCAGTGCGGGATAAAATATTTTTTTAATCAGTGTGGTTTTTCCTGAACCTGAAACACCCGAAACTACCGTTAACGCTTTCAGCGGCACTTTAATACTCACCTCTTTCAGGTTATGTTGCGTAGCGCCTTTCAGTTCAATAAAATTTGCCGGTTTTCTGCGCAGCGCAGGTACAGTAATCGATTCTTTTCCGGTAAGGTATTGTGCGGTTAAACTTTTAGTGTCTTTATCTATTTTTTTGGCATCGCCCATATACACCACTTCGCCACCTAAACGCCCGGCTTTTGGGCCAATATCAATTAAATAATCGGCCGCACGAATAATTTCTTCTTCATGTTCAACTACCACAACCGTATTGCCCAAGTCGCGCAATTGTTTCAGCACTTTTATTAAACGGGTTGTATCTCTCGGGTGCAAGCCAATACTGGGTTCATCGAGAATATATAACGAATCGGTAAGGTTGCTGCCCAGTGAGCGGGTTAAGCTTATACGCTGGCTTTCACCACCCGACAATGTATTCGATAAACGATTGAGCGATAAATAACTCAAGCCCACATCCATCATTAACTGCAAGCGTGTGTTGATTTCAATTAAAATACGTTTCGCCACTTTTTGCTCATATTCGGCAAGCTTTATGTTCTGAAAAAAATCATACACTTCTGATATAGGCAGCAGCAATAATTCTGAAATATTTTTGCCGCTTATTTTTACATACTGCGCGTCTTTTCTGATGCGCGAGCCTTTGCAATCCGGGCAGGTGGTTCTGCCTCTGTAGCGCGACAGCATTACTCTGTACTGAATCTTGTAACTCTTTTCTTCCAGGTAAGCGAAGAAATCATTCAGCCCGGCAAAATGTTCATTGCCTGTCCAAAGCGCTTGTTGTTCTTCTTCGGTTAAAAATTTATAAGAGCGATGAATCGGAAAATCAAACTTCAACGCGTTCTTAATAAGTACATCGCCCCATTCTTTCATCTTATCGCTGCGCCACGGTGCAATAGCTCCTTCATATACCGAAAGGTTTTTATCGGGAATTACCAAATCAGGGTCAACGCCTAAAACACTGCCAAAACCCTCGCATGTTTTGCATGCGCCAAAGGGCGAATTGAAATTGAAAAAATGTTGATTCGGCTCTTCAAATTTTAACCCATCGGCTTCAAAGCGATTATTGAAATAATGCAGCTTCTTTTTGCCGATTTGCTCTGCCACACAATCGCCATGACTTTCAAAAAAAGCGGTCTGCACCGAATCGGCAATGCGCTTTTCCAAATCTTCATCATCATGTTTTACCACTACTCGGTCAATCAATAAAAAAATTTCTTTTTCATTTAGAATGTTGTTCAGCGTTGCATCGTCTGTTAGCGCTTCATCTATTCTGAAAAGTTCTTTTCCGGCTTTAACTCTCGAATAGCCTTTCTGCATCAGTAATTCCAGTTCTTGCTTTAGCGTAGAAGTGTTTAATGGTTTGAAAGGAATCAAAATCTGCACTTTACTTTCTACAGGCAGCGAAAGAATATATTGCACTACATCGGTTACCGAATGTTTTTTTACTTCTTCTCCCGAAACAGGCGAATAGGTTTTGCCAATGCGCGCAAATAATAATCTCAGGTATTCATAAATTTCAGTAAGCGAACCCACCGTAGAACGGCTGGTTCTTGTAATTACTTTTTGTTCAATGGCAATATCCGGGGAAATACCTTTTATATAATC
>CAYSGX010000057.1:0-11776 GCA_964430605.1 uncultured Chitinophagaceae bacterium | reverse complement strand
ATATTACTCCCTCACCGTTACCGATATCTTTGGATTCTCTTCCTCTGATACTATTCAGGTTACTTATCCCGGCAACCTGCAATTTCCCGATACTGTCACTATTTGCTTAGGCGATACTTTTACTGCCAATACGAATTTAGTTGGCAGTTATACTTTTGAATGGTCTGATAATACCACTGCTGCTTCCATTGCCATTACCGAAGAAGGCAGCTATCAGGTTACTGTTACTGATAATAGTTGTACAGCTACTTCCAATACTTTCTTCGCTGATGTGGATTCTTTTAAAACCTTAGTTTCTCTTGGCAATGACATTGACCTTTGTGAAGGCAACTCTATTCAGCTTGTTTCCGGTGGTGCATTAGTGGTTGACTACTTATGGAGTAATAATCAAACTACCGCTTTTGCTACTGTTGACACTTCGGGCAATTATACCGTTACCGTTACTAATATCTTGGGTTGTGTTGCCACTGATACTGTCACCGTTACTATTGTAGGACAAGCGCCTTTAGTTGACTTTGAGTTTAACGAGGCTTGTTTTGGCATTGCTACCAACTTTACTAACCAAACCATTCCCCTTGCTTCCATTGACACCTTTTTGTGGGATTTTGGCTCAGACACTTCACAGCAGGTTAACCCTGCTTACACTTTCCCTGATGACGGAACCTATCCCGTTTCATTAACTGCCATTACAGATGCCGGTTGTATTGCTTCTATTACTAAAAACGTTTTTATCCGCCCTAACCCTATTGCTGATTTCAGCCTGCCGTTTGATGCCTGTACAACAAGCCCTAACCCTTATGTATTCCCCAGCAACAGCAGCTTTGCCGACCCTGATGATATAATTACTTCCTTTCTTTGGAATTTTGGAAATGGAGATACAGAGGCTGGAGACTCTGTGAATTATTCATACCCTTCCACGGGCATATTTCCTGTAACACTTACTGTTACTACCAATTTTGGCTGCAAGGATAGTGTAACCCATAATTTAACGGTTGTAGATGTCGCGCCCTTAGCGGATGCCTCAATATTAACATATCCTGCCCAGGGATTTGTTTCGCCTGCTGACAGCATTACTTTTTCGTGGTGGTCTGCCGGAAACGCTGCTTCCTTTACACTGCAAATTGCCAATGATGCCGCCTTTATTAGTCTCACGCTTACTCAACCCAATATCACGGACACTTTCTTTACTGTTAACAATCTGAATCAGCAACAGTTTTTCTGGAGGGTACTCTCCAGTAATATTTGTGGACAGCCTACCAGTTCCAATACAAGATTCTTCTCTGTATTTGACCTGGCTTCCCTCGGCAATCTTGTACTTTGGCTTGATGCTGATAATCCTTCCTCTATTACCAAAAACCTAAACGATAATGTCAGTGTATGGACTAATATCGCAAACCCGGGCATCGCTTTCTCCCAACCTACTCCCAATGCTCAACCTAAATGGATACCCAATGCCAATGCCATCAATAACAAACCTGTGCTGCGCTTTGACGGCTCCGACTTTTTGAACGCAGGAGATACCTTAGACTTAGCCGCCAACAGCAGAACTATTTTCCTTATCGCTAAATCAAACATCACCTCCTCAAGCAGGTTCTTCTCCAAATCTATATCAGGATCAGTTCCTCTCCGCTTTTCATACGGATATACCGGAGGCGGACTGCTTTCTCTACAGTATGTTGACGTTGACAATACTGACAGAAGCATTAACCTAAATCCGCCTTTCTCTAACAATTATGAACTCTCTAATATCATCATCAACAGACCCGCAAGAACTTTAATACTCCGTAAAAACAACGCAATTGCCGGTCAGTCAAATAATATACTAAACGAAACTCACAATTATAACTCTACTTTCAGACTCCTCCTGGGCGCTCTCAATGATGCTACCGATGCTGGACAAGTTCAATATCTTAATGGTGATATCGCTGAATTTATCATTTTTAACTCCGTCCTCCCTGATTCTTCTCGTCAGTTAGTGGAACAATACCTCCGCCACAAATATGCCCCGCCTGTTAACCTCGGCCCTGATATTAATATCGCCTACGGATTCTGCGATACCTCCATCTCCGCTCATAAAGACTGGTTTACAAGCTATCTGTGGAGTACAGGAGCTACTACCGCAAATATTAGTGCTACCGCTTCCGGATATTACTCCCTCACCGTTACCGATATCTTTGGATTCTCTTCCTCTGATACTATTAACATTTCTATCCCTCAAAGACCTGCTTTCACAGGGCAACAATATATATGTCAAGATGTGCCGAAGACTTTCGATATTAATGTAGGTAATGACTATACTTATGAATGGAATGCCACTGATTTAACTCCATTATTTACAACCGATACCGCAGGTGTTTTCTTCTATACTATTTATGATACAATAGGTTGTTTCTTTTCAGATACGATTATAGTTGCTGTTGATTCATTTATGTCTCAGTTAAGCCTTGGTATAGATACTGAATTGTGTTCAGGTAATTCCATAGGCGTGTTTGATGAAGGTAATTATCCTATAAGCAGCTACTCATGGTCAACCAATCAAACTACTGCTACTGCCACCATTAACCAAACCGGCAACTATGCTTTAACTGCAACAAACATCAATAGCTGTGTTGCTATTGATACGGTTTTCGTAAATGTGTTGGGCACTGCTCCTGTAGTAGGTTTTACTGATACTAATTTCTGCTTGGGTAACAACACTCAATTTAATGATACCTCTAAGGTTTTGGGTAGTACTATAGTTTCTTGGGCTTGGGAGTTTGGCGACAGCACAACAGCAAACGTTGCTAACCCTACACATACCTATCAACAAGCAACAGATTATGATGTAACACTTGAAGTTACGGCTGCTTCGGGTTGTAAAGAAAAAACTACCAAGACTATTTCTGTTTACCCATTGCCTGTTGCTGATTTTGTAAATGAACTTTCCTGTGCGGGCACTTCTACACAGTTTAATGATGTATCTACTATTTCAGGCATAAATACAATTAATAGCTGGATTTGGAACTTTGATGGTAATGTCGCTACCGACAGAAATCCTGTTTATACATTCCCCGGAAAAGGCGAATACAATGTTTCGCTTTCGGTAATTTCTGATAAAGGTTGCAGTAGCAGCATTACAAAAACCGTTGAGGTATTTAACGAGCTGATTGCCGATTTTTCTACAGGTACTTTGTGCTTTGGCGATAGTACCCGTTTCTTTGATGAAACCAATTCGCTTTCCATAATAAAACATGAATGGGATTTCGGAAACGGCAGAACTTCGGCACTTAAAAATCCTTCTGCATTATTCCTTACCACAGGAAGCTATGAAGTAATATTGAAAGTTACCAATGCTATTGGCTGTATAAGTGTGAAGCAAGATTCAATAAGCATTTTTGAAAGTCCCGCTACCGACTTTAATTATGAAGGTGTTTGTTTGGGAAATCCCATTCAGTTTATAGATGCTACTGATGCAAGAGGCGATTCTGTGATAAGGCAATTCTGGAATTTTGGCGATGGCTTTGAAACCATTACCGCATCAAACCCTTATTATCAATACGATTCGGCCGCAACCTATACTGTTTGGCATAGAGTATTGACTGCTAATGGCTGTCAGGATACTGTTACAAAACAAGTAACTATTCAGTTGCCACCTGTTGCCGGTTTTTCATTCACGCCCGATTTTGGCGGTGCACCATTGACGGTTAATTTCACAAATGAAAGCTCTTCTGATGCAGCTGATTTCTTCTGGAGATTTACCGAAAACGCTACCGATACTTCTTCAGCAGAAAATCCTGAATTTACATTTGCTTTAAACACTACTTACAGCATCACATTAACAACCTACACTGCCGATGGCTGTATAGATGCAATTACCAAAAGCATTAAAGTTGCTGAATCGATATTAGACATTGCAGTTACCAACGTTACGATATCGCAAGATTTAATGAACGATGGCAATTATAAAGTAATAACCGTTGCGGAAATTACCAATGTGGGCACACGCGATGTAAGAAGTTTTGATATTCAATCTAAAATCGGAAACAATATTGCCATGCAGGAAAGCTGGGAGGGTAACCTGCCTTTCGGCACTAAAATAAATTATGTTTTTGATGCCAGTTATATTTCAATTTCAGAAGAAAACAAAACCTTCATTTGTATTGAAGCATTAAACCCTAATGGCGAAGCCGATGAAAACCCTGCTAACAACAGAAATTGCATTGCGTTAGAAAATAAAATTAAGGTGTTGCCTGTATATCCTAATCCGAGCAGAGGCAATATTAACCTTGATATTATTTTGCCTAAAGACGGAAAGGTAGTGGTGAAAATATTTAACGCGCTTGGTGCCGAGCTCACCACTTTAGATAATGAATTGAAAAAAGGCTATAACAATATCAGTTTTAATGTAAAAGTTTTAGGCAAAGGTGTTTATATGCTGAAAACTACTTTTGAAGAAGAAACCGATGTGCAAAAATTTATGGTGGAGTAAATGTTTAGCGTTATATATAGCCTCCTCTCATATGCCGCTTCATTATATTTTGGTAGTAGTGGATGCTACTACCAGTTCGGGGTTTCAGGATTTTGTTTTGGTTACGGATTGAAAGGTGTTACCGGAGTATGTAACAGTTTTTATTTTGCCTGAACAGGTGTTGCTTTGGTGGTTTTATACCATTTAGACAACTATTTTAGCATTATATTTGTTGTATTGATATTATGGCACATGCAAAAGAATTAATGGTTAAAGAGACAGCCTCAGCGCTTCGGTTACTTCACAACAAATCGGCTCCTCACCTGCGCCCCCGACTTAAAATGCTGCAATGGATATTAAAGTCTGTGCATTCTATAGATGATTTGAGTGCAAAAGTAGGTGCGAGCCGTAATGCAATAGCAATATGGAAAAGAACTTACCAAAAAGGTGGTTTATCTGCATTGCTTGACGATAAACGTGGTGGCGATTTTCGTTCCGGTATAGATACAGCCGCTAAGAAAAAAATAGCCGAAAAACTATCTAACCCTAAAGAAGCCTTTAAGTCCTTTGGCGAAGCACAGGATTGGATTAATAAAGAGTTAGGGATGGATAAGCAATATCATGCTGTAAACAAGTATTTGAAACGCAACTTTGGAACCAAGCTCAAGGTAGGTCATAAGAGCCACGTTAAAAAGGATGAAGAGGCGGTTGCCTTTTTTAAAAACGCTGCCCGAAACCTTTAAACATATTAAAGAAACGAAGTTTTGTTTTTCGGATTGCTCCTCCATCAATCTTTATGCTTGCGATGAATCGCGATTCGGACTTTTATCCATACCTCGCAGATGTTTGACTGCAAAAGGCATAAAGCCAGTGCTTCCTTACCAACACCGTTTTCAAAACTGTTATCTCTTTGGCGCTTATTCTCCTGTAAATGGCGATAGTCTTACCTTGGAAATGCCCTACTGCAATACAGAGTGTTTTCAGATATTTTTGGACACTTTATCCGAACAACAACCCGAAGAATTTAAGATACTGCTATTGGACAACGGTGCCTTCCATCATAGCCAATCTCTAAACATTCCTGAAAATATTCACCTTCTTTTTATTCCTCCATACAGCCCCGAACTCAATCCTGCTGAACAAATTTGGAGATACATCAAAGATAAAATGGCAAACATCGTATTTGACTCAATGCAAACGCTATCAGATAATTTGTGTGATGTAATACAGGCACTCAATAAAAATATCATTCAATCAATAGTTGGATGGAAATTATATAATAAATGTATTCGTTAGATGTCTAATTGGTTTTAGATGTTGGTTTGGCATTGAACAGCGTGTGTTTAGGACTGACAAGTGCTGATAAAGGACAGAACAGTAAGGGTTAAGGATTGACAAGTGCCGATTTAGGACTGACAAGCATTGGATTAGCATTGACAAGTATTGGTTTGGTGCAGAACAGCGTGGGTTCAGGACTGACAAGTGCCGGTAAAGGGATGAACAGCATTGATTTTGTATTGACAAGTGTTGGTTTTGGACTGACAAGTATTGGTTTAGGGGTGTACAGCGTGAGTTAGGGGCTGACAAGTGCACGAAAAATAAAGGGTAGAGGGTGTGGGTGATGGAATGTTTTTGCCACAGAGACACGGAGGAGTAAGGTGGCGGAACGCTGATGACGCAGATGGTTATGATTTCTTTTTGGGGAGTTGAGAATTTTATTTTACTGAAAAATATGGCATTAGTAACTAATAAATGTGTTTCAACTATCTTAAAACTAAATACAGGTTTATATCTTTATGAAGCTCAAAAACATTACACATTTTGTAAGATGAAAATTGCTCATAATTTTATTTTAATTAAATCAAATTTTATGTGTACAAAAAAAATTGTTGTGTCCATTTGTTTATTGTTTGCGATAAGCTTCAACGCAATATCACAGGTTGCCTATTTTAATTATATTGATTATGATAGCGAATGGGAAGAATATCATATTGAATCAAATGGGACAAGGACATATTATAAGTTATATGTTAATGGAGATTCTTTAATTGACAATAAATGGTATTATAAAATCAACTACTTTAAAGTTGATACGCATGTTAATCAATCTATTAACACTTCGTCTGGTTTTACTTTTTATTTACGGGAAGATGTAGATAAAAAATTTTATTCGAGAAATGGTTTTGGCGAGTATATTTTATGGAATTTCAATATTTCTCAAAACAACCCAATTTCATTTTCTGATTCATCCTTTTCATCCTGCAATGTAATGTGTATAGACACTTTTCACATTGGACAGGAAATCAGAAAAAAATATCTTCTTGATGCTATGGATAATAATATGCTTTATGAAGGCATCGGCTCTGTTTCTGGAATTTCAGGTCTTGTATGTGCTTTATGGATGCATGAAAGCAGATATTTAAAATCATTTAAAAATAGAAATGGAATTTATTATATACCATTTCCCAATTCATGCGATTCAAATGTTATTGTAAGTAATGTCAGTAAAATTCAAAAAAACGTATCAATAGAAATTTATCCCAACCCCGCCACAAACGAAATTACTATTCAAAGCGAAAAGCACAATATTCAACATGTAACCCTATATGATATAACAAGCAAAGCGCAAGATGTTACAATTGAAGAGGATAAAGAAGAAGCCATAATAATGAACATCAATACGCTCAATACGGGTATTTACTTCTGCCATATTATACTCGCTAATGGACAAATGATAGTGAAGAAGGTCGTGAAGCATTAATTGTTATCCCACTGGTAGTAACCTCCGCTACTACCGCTGTTATTCCGTAGCCTTAGCATCTGAAAAAATAACTGCGCCAGTTTCAGGCTAATCAAAAATCAATAATCTGCGGCTGGAATACATTGCTGCGTTGCACACGGCTTCCACGCTTGCTGCGTTTTTTGCCCATCACTTTTTCACCATAAAATAAAAAGCCCAGCGAAACTTCGTGCGAGCCCGAACTGAATGTTCTTATATCATTGATAATATAATCATAAGAATAACCTATTCTGAAAAAACCTTTCTGATAGCCCGCATGTCCCGACACCGCATCTAAATGGCGATAGCCCAACCCGAAATAATAGCTTTGATCAAATACAAAACGATAATTGAAATCGAACTGAAAAGGCGTTGCCTCAATCATTTGAAACAATAAGGTAGGTTGCATGGTGAGCCTGTTGTTTACTTCCCAGTTATACCCTGCCGTTAAGAAATAATTTCTTTTTAGCGCGTTGTTAAATTCAGTAAGATTATCAAACAAATCTACTTTCGATTGCACCAGGTGAAATGCCGAAAAGCCGGCATAGTATTTGTTTCCGTTAGAAAAATAAATACCTGCATTAAAATCGGGCACTAACTGGTTGTTAAAACCTCTTTCTACAGCGATATCGTTAGGCTCGTAAGTAGTTAATTTGGTATTGTCTAAATGGCGTTGATTCAACACACCCGATAATCCGAATGATAGTGTTTTACCCGGAATTTTTCCAAAAGCTTTTTTAGATAAACGCAAGTGATAGGCTGCTGAAAGATTAATGCCTGTTCTGCGTGTCGGGCCTGCAATTTCATTTACGATACCGCCACCTAAACCCAAGCCTGCCCCCACATAACCATGCCCCGAAAGCACTTGTGCAATAGGCGCTTCTTTGATACCTGCCCACTGCCTTCTCACTGCCAGATTAATATGGGCATAGTCTTTAACACCTGCTATGGCAGGGTTTAAATAGAAGTCGTTAAAATAATACTGACTCCATTGCGTAACCTGTTGCGCGTTTATTTCCGCGGAAAAAAACAACACCGGAACACTTAGTAAAAAGAGCAATTTTTTCATTGCGTTTTATTTTTTATTTCTTCATTTTTCTGAATTGAAAAAAAGAAAGCCGTTATCCAATCATCACCTTAGTATAGTAATCGCACCTGTTTTGGGTTGCCTTCCGTTGGCTAAATCCAATACATAATAATAAGTATCGGTAGGAAGCGCATTACCACTGTAAGTGCCGTCCCATAATTCGGTATATCCTTTATTCGATTCAAAAACCAAACGCCCTAATTTGTTAAACACCTTCAAAACACAATTAGGGTAAATATCAATATCGCGTATTTGCCACTTGTCATTTTTACCATCGCCATTAGGGGTAAATGTGTTGGGAATTTCTACACAAGAAACAGGGATGGTAGGCAAAAACGCGAAGGTATCTTTAGTGCATGAAAGTAAATCGGTAACAGTTACCGTGTATTCACCTTGCGGAACGCCTGTCAAAGGGTTTTCAGTGCCGCCATTATTCCACGCATATTGCCAGCTTCCATGTCCGCCTGAAGGCTCAATAGTAATAGTGCCGTCATTCAAATCTAAACATCTGTTGGGTACAATAAATAATTTCAGCGTTATTGGGTCAGGGTTAATTACTTCGTAAGTATCTATTACCACACAACCTTTTGTATCGGTCATGGTTAATGAATAAAAATCGGGAATTAAATCGGTAAGATTTTGAACGGTATCGCCAGTTGACCAACTGAAGAAATAGGGTTCATTGCCTCCGGTAGGAGAAAGCGTAATAGTACCATCTGCATCATTATGGCAACGCACACCTTTTACTTCGGCATTAGCAAGCAGCGTGTCGGGTTGGGGCATAAAGAAAGTATTGGTTGCAAAACAGCCGTTGCTATCTACCACGCCAACAGTATAAGTATCAGTCGGCACATCAAATAAGTCTTTGGTAATTACAGAAATATTAAAGCGGGAATTTGCCCAGTCGTATCGGAACGGTGGCGTGCCACCTAAAATTTCTAACTCAATATTGCCATCGGAAAAACCATAGCAACTTACATCGGTAATAGTGGGAATAATTTCTATTCTTTCGGGTTGCTTCACTTCAAAAGAATCGATAAGTACACAGCCATTGGTATCAGTAACTGTTACGGCATAAAAGCCTGCTAACAATTCAGGAATTAAACGTGTAGTATCTCCATTTGTCCATAGATAATTATAGGGTGGTGTGCCGCCATCTACCACAATCAGCAACCTGCCGTCATTCTCTCCAAAACAGGTAGCATCTATAGTTTCTGAAACCGCGCTCAAAGGCCTGTCGGGTTGTTTTATTATAATTGAATCGGCTGCAAAGCAATTATTAGCATCGGTTACAGTTACTGCATAGCTGCCGAAAAAAAGATTCGATAAATCTTCGGTGGTTGTGCCATTGCTCCACTGTATATCATAAGGCGGTGTGCCGCCCACAATGGTTAAATCAACAGCGCCTGTGTTTTCTCCATAACATTTTACATCAGTGCCCGCTAAAGCTATTTCAAGCAATGGCGGTTGTGTAATTATGGCGGTGTCTTTCAGAATACAATTATTGGTATCGGTAACAGTAACGGTAAAAGTATCAGCGGGAAAGCTAAGTAAATCTTCAACCGTAACACTCAATACAAAATCTGAATTAACCCATGCATAACGATAAGGCGGTGTGCCGCCTGCTACAGTTAAATCCGCGATGCCATTCGATTCGCCAAAGCAACGCACGTTGGTAATAATAAAATCTGAAACCAATGGCGCAAACGGCTGGTTTATCGTAATGGAATTTTGTGTTTCGCAACCATTAAAATCTACAATTAGCACATCATAAATACCCGCGAAAAGATTGTTTCTGTCTTGTGTGTTAACACCATCAGACCAAAAATAAGAATAAGGTAATGTGCCGCCTGTTACGGTTAAATCGGCTGTACCATCATTGCCTCCGTAACAGTTTACATCAGTGCCGGTAAGTGTTGACAATAATGGTGCATCGGGTTGTTTTATTACCGCTGTGTTTGTGGCAGTACACAAATTATTATCAGTAACTAAAACAGTGTATGTTTCAGCAGGTTTGTTGGAAAGGCTTTGAGTAGTATCGGGAATCGCTCCCTGCGAATTATTCCACTGAAAACGATATGGCAAAACACCGCCTGTAACAACAACGGCTATACTTCCATCACTACCACCGAAACATAAAACATCTGCCACTATCATGGTAATGATAATAGAATCAGGTTGGTTTACATCTGCTGAATCTTCCAAAACACAACCATTATAATCAGTAACGGTATAAAAATATCTGTCGGCAATAAAACCCGAAACATCTTCAGTAGTAACATTTAATAAAAACCTTGAGCTCTTCCAGTTGAAGCTGTAAGGCGCTACACCACCGCTTACTGTTAAATCAACCGCACCTGTCGCGTTTCCGTAGCAATCAACATCGGTAACCGTGTTGGTAACAATTACTTGCGTAGGCTGTGTAACAACTGCACCATCAGTAATAGTGCAACCATTCAAATCGGTTACAACAACTGTATAATTTCCTGCATTAATGTTTGAAATAGTTTCAGTAAAAAAAGTACCGCTGTTCCAGTCATAGTTATATGGTGAAGTACCACCTGCAACATTTGCTTTTACCTCTCCATCGCTACTTAAAAAACACGATACATTTTTAACATCAAAGGTTACGCTAAGCGGTGCATTTGGTTGGGAAATCTGTATTGTTTCTGAATAAGTACAATTATTATTATCGGTAATGGTGAATGTATATTGCCCTATCGTCAAAGCGCCAACAACCGCGGTGTTTGGGCCATTACTCCACGCGTAAGTATATGCCGGTGTGCCTCCTGTTGGTGTTAATGAAATGGTGCCATCGCTTCCGCCAAAACAATTTACATCAGTTTTAACAACTGTCGCTCCTAAAGGCTCAAGTGGCTGATTAATTACAACTGTTCTTGTTCCGGTGCAACCACGCGAATCGGTAATTGTAACGTTATAAGTTTCAGCTTTCAGCCCGGTAACATTCTGAGTTGTGTAGCTTAAAGCAAATTGTGTGTCGGCCCACCGGTAAGTATATGGTGTTGCGCCTCCTGAAACCGTGAGATTTATAGTGCCGTCATTTCCTCCAAAACAACTTACATCGGTTTTTGTAAAAGTAGAGTTTATGGGTGGCGGCTGAATAACGGTAGCGTTTTGAATTAAAGTGCAACCTTTTTCATCGGTAATTACTACTGAATAATTTCCTGCCGGAAGATTTTCTATATTTTGAGTAACATAAGTGCCCGAGTTCCAATTATAATTATATGGCGGTGTACCACCCCACACGGTTAAGTCAACTGCCCCGTCAAAATTTCCGGCACATGAAACATTGGTAATTGAAGTGCCTGCCTGCAATGCCGAAGCCGGTTGCTCAATAGTAACCGTGCGAACGATTTGGCAATTTTTACTATCTCTTAATGTAAGTGTATAATTTCCGGCAACAATATTATTTAGGTTGGCGGTATTCGCGTTATTGCTCCAT
>CAYSGX010000056.1:0-11803 GCA_964430605.1 uncultured Chitinophagaceae bacterium | reverse complement strand
GAAACCGATAACCGAAATCTTTTTTGCAAACTCCAGCGCAATCGGTAAACCCACGTATCCCAAACCGATAACAGCTAATTTTGTTTCTTTCTTTAATAATTTGTCGTATGTATTCATGGTTTCAACTTTCTTACTTCTTGTTTTTCTTTGTCAAAGATATATTGTTCTTTGCTTTCGGGACATTCGGCTATGCCTTCTTCATTAAAATTTAATTTATGTCCGTATTCGCTCATCCAACCGACATGCTTTGCAGGATTGCCCACTACAAGCGAATAGGGCTTTACGGTTTTTGTAACCACTGCACCCGCACCAATAAAGGCATACGAGCCAATATCGTGCCCGCAAACAATCGTGGCGTTTGCGCCTATTGACGCTCCTTTACCGACATGCGTTTTGGCGTATTGATTTTTTCTGTTCACAGCGCTTCTCGGATTGGTTACATTGGTAAACACCATTGAAGGTCCTAAAAAAACATCATCATCGCAGGTTACGCCTGTGTAAATGGATACATTGTTCTGCACCTTGACGTTATTTCCCAAAACCACTTCGGGCGAAATAACCACGTTCTGCCCGATATTGCAGTTTTCGCCAATTTTGCAATTCGGCATAACATGGCTGAAATGCCATATTTTAGAACCTTTTCCGATGATGCAGCCTTCGTCAATTACTGCTGTTTCGTGTGCGAAATATTCTTTCATAATTTTATTTTAACCGCAAAGTGCGCTAAGATTATACGCAGAGTTTGCAAAGTTTACAGGTTATTTACTACCCGTCTTAATCCTTGTTTCAGAAGCAATACATTAAAATTCATCAGCAAGCCCAATTTATAATTTCCTAATTTCAAATAAGTAAGAATTTGAGCCATGTGAATATCGTTTAATGATTCAACTGATTTTACTTCAATCACAATTTTATTTTCTACCACAATATCCATTCTGTAACCACAGTCTAATTTTACTTCTTCATAAACCAAAGGAAGCGGTTTCTCTCTTTCGACCTTAAATCCTGACTTACTTAACTTGTATGCCAGACATTCTGAATACGCACTCTCTAACAATCCCGGACCTAATGCGCTATGAACCTGAATAGCTATTCCTATAACATCTTTAGAAAGCGAATTTATCTCCATATTTCTTTGCGTATAATCTTAGCGCACTTTGCGGTTAATTTTTAATTCCTCACATACTCCGAAAAATCTTTATGTTCCACCTTATTCAAATCTTCTTGACTTAATGATTTGAAATATTCAAAAGTAATTTTCAAACCTTCGGAACGGTTTACTTTAGGTTGCCAGTCTAACAGTTGTTTAGCCAATGAAATATCGGGCTGGCGTTGCATAGGGTCGTCAACAGGCAAGGGCTTGTAAACAATTTTATCGGGACTTGCTCCTGTCAACTTAATGATTTCTTCTGCAAATTGTTTGATAGTGATTTCCGCAGGATTACCAATATTTACAGGTTCGGCATAATCAGAAAGTAATAAACGATAAATACCTTCAATCAAATCGTCCACATAGCAGAATGAGCGGGTCTGATTTCCTTCTCCGAAAATGGTTAGCGGCTCGCCACGCAATGCCTGACCGATAAATGCAGGCAGCACACGTCCGTCATTCAAACGCATACGAGGTCCATAGGTATTGAAGATGCGCACGATGCGTGTTTCCAATCCGTGATAGCGGTGATACGCCATCGTAATGGCTTCCTGAAAACGTTTGGCTTCGTCATATACCCCGCGCGGACCAATAGGATTTACATTGCCCCAATAAGTTTCTTTTTGCGGATGAACGGTTGGATCGCCATACACTTCGGAAGTGGAAGCGATTAACATACGAGCATTTTTCGCCTTTGCCAATCCCAATAAATTATGCGTGCCAAGTGAACCGACTTTTAAGGTCTGAATAGGAATTTTAAGATAATCAATAGGGCTGGCGGGCGAAGCGAAATGCAGAATATAATCGAGATGCCCCGACACATGCACAAACCTGCTTACATCGTGATGATAAAACTCAAATGTTTTCAGCTTAAACAGGTGTTCAATATTTTTCAGGTTTCCTGTTATGAGATTGTCCATTCCGATTACTTCATAACCTTCCTTAATGAAGCGGTCGCAAAGGTGCGAACCGAGAAACCCTGCCGCGCCTGTAATTAAAATTCTTTTATTCCTGCTCATGCCGATACAATTTTTCTGCCGATGCTGTTATAATAAAATCCCTGCTCTACCATGTCGTTCAGTTCATATAAATTTCTGCCATCGAAAATTACCCGCGCTTTCAGCAGCGATTTTACTTTGTCAAAATCAGGATTGCGGAACTCGTTCCATTCCGTAGCAATCAGCAGCGCATCGGCATTTTTCAGGGCATCATACATGCTTACTGCAAAAGTGATTTTTTCACCGTAAATACGCTTCACATTTTCTGTCGCTTCGGGGTCGAAAGCCGAAACAGTCGCGCCTGCTTTCAACAGTTCATCTATAATATATAATGCAGGGGCTTCGCGAATATCATCGGTATCGGGCTTAAACGCCAAACCCCACAACGCAAAATGTTTTCCTTTCAAATCGCTGCCGTAATATTTATTCACTTTTTCCATGAACCGCTCGCGTTGCAGTTGGTTTACATTCATTACGGAATGGAGAATCTTAAACTCATACTGAAACTCGTTTGCGGTTTTGAATAACGCCTGCACATCTTTCGGGAAACAACTGCCGCCATAGCCCACGCCCGGGAACAAAAATCTTTTCCCGATGCGCACATCGCTGCCGATGCCTTTGCGCACCATATCCACATCTGCACCAACCGCTTCACACAGGTTGGCAATTTCGTTCATAAAAGAAATGCGCGTGGCAAGGTAAGAGTTGGCAGCATACTTGGTCATTTCTGCCGAACGTAAATCCATATAGTAAATCGGGTTGCCCTGCCGCACAAACGGTTCATATAGCTTGCCCATCAGCTTTTTGGCTTTTTCGGAAGTGGTGCCAATCACCACTCTGTCGGGCTTCATAAAATCTTCCAACGCTTTGCCTTCGCGTAGAAATTCGGGGTTGCTTACCACGTCAAAAACCTCATCCGCCTTTTCTACAAGAGCAGAGGAACGTTCATTCATACTTTGAAGAATTGCCACTCTGACTTTTTCGCCTGTGCCAACGGGAACGGTGCTTTTGTCAACAATCACTTTAAAGCTGTTGCCGTCTAAGATTTTCCCGATTTCTTTTGCTACACCGAGAATGTAAGAAAGGTCTGCGCTACCGTCTTCATCCGGGGGCGTGGGCAGGGCAAGAAAAATAATTTCGCTTGCTTCAACGGCATGTTTCAAATCGGTAGTGAAATGCAGTCTGCTTTCTTTAAAGTTTCTTTCAAAAACGGTTTCCAGCCCTGGTTCGTAAATGGGAATTTTCCCCTCTTTTAAAGAAGTTACTTTGGCTTCGTTATTATCAACACAAATTACATTGTTGCCTGTTTCTGCAAAGCATACGCCCGAAACCAATCCTACGTATCCTGTTCCTACTACCGCTATTTTCATTTATGATTTATGATTTATGATTTATGATTTAAACGCACAGTTAAATCAAAATCAGTGGTTAAAAAATTGTTTTACTGTTGTGATAATATGGTTTAATTGCTCATCGTCCATTTCGGTATGAACAGGCAATGAAATTACGCTATTGCACAAACTTTCGGTTAATGCCAGATTTCCTTTTTCATATCCGTATATGCCAAAGGCATTTTGCAAATGCACAGGCACAGGATAATAAATCATTGACGGCACTTGGCGTTCTTCCAAATATTGCTTCAGTTCATCGCGGTTGATGCCACTTGTTTTCAAAGTGTATTGATGAAAAACATGCGTAGAATTTTCAGCCCTGTATGGCGTGGTTAATTGTTCAATATCTGCAAAAGCAGCATCGTAAGCATTGGCTACTTTTCTTCTTGCATCGGCATATTCGTCCAAATGTTTCAGCTTCACTTTCAGTATTGCCGCCTGAATGGTATCTAAACGTGAATTAACGCCAATGACTTCATGGTAATATCTTTTCGCCTGACCGTGATTGGTAATCATTCGCAATTTTGCTGCAAGTGCATCATCGTTGGTAAATATTGCACCGCCATCGCCATAGCAGCCCAAATTTTTTGAGGGAAAAAACGAAGTGCAGCCAATATTGCCAATCGTTCCTGCTTTCTTTTTTGTACCGTTGGAAAAAGTATATGTCGCACCAATTGCTTGAGCGGTGTCTTCAATTACTTTCAAATTGTATTTTTCAGCGATTGCCGTAATCTGCTCCATATCGGCACATTGACCGTATAGATGCACAGGCACAATGGCAACGGTTTTTGAAGTAATTTTGCTTTCAATTTCATTAATGTCAATATTGAAAGTATCAGGATTTACTTCAACAAAAACGGGCTTTAACCCCAGCAATGCCATTACTTCAACAGTGGCGATATAAGTATAAGAAGGCGTAATAATTTCATCGCCTGCCTTGAAACCCAAAGCCATCATAGCAATCTGCAAAGCATCAGTTCCGTTGGCGCAGGGAATTACATGCTTCACATTCAGATATTGCTCCAAATCTTTCTGAAAATCATGAACGGCTTTTCCGTTTATAAAAGCCGTGCTGTCAATCACTTCCTGAATGGCGGCATCTACTTCATTCTTTATTTTTTCATACTGCCTTTTCAGGTCAACCATTTGAACGGGAATCATTTGCACATTTTTTTGCTGTGCGAAAATAAGTCTTTTTGACAGTCGAATTGTTATGATTTTTTTAAAACCTTTAACTTTAGCAACTAATTCACCATGAGAAATTTATATTTTTTACTATTCATAATCTTTTCTTCCCATATTTCTGCACAATCGGTATTGAAAGATTCTATAATGCCTGCCTTGATGCTTGAATTTAATTATGGATTTCTTTTTCCGGGAGGCGACTTGGCCAATCGGTTTGGTGGTTGCTCGGCTATTGGCCCGGCAATGAAATATAAAACCAAAAAGAATTTTGTTTTTGGTGCCGAAGGCAGTTTCCTTTTTGGCGGCAAAGTGAAAGAAGATGAAATTCTGAAAAACATTACTACTCAAAGCGGCAATATTATTGGCATTGAAGGCTTGTTTGAAGATTATACTTTTGCTGAAAGAGGATTTCACATAAGAGGCGAAATAGGTAAAATAATCAGTTTTAAAAAACCTAATGCCAACTCGGGTATTTATGTCGCATTGGGCACAGGATTTTTGCAGCATAAAATAAGATTTGATGTAGATAAGGGCTTGGTGCCACAACTTAACAAAGATTATCAAAAAGGGTATGACCGATTATCGAATGGCATTGCCATATCGCAGTTTATAGGCTACCGTTATTTTACCGAATATAAGTTTCTGAATTTCTTTGCAGGCATTGAAATGGTTCAGGCTTTTACTAAAAGCAGGCGCAGTTGGAATTTCGATACCTTCTCGCAGGAAACCAATCTCAGAAAAGATTTAATGTTTGGTTTTAAAGCAGGATTGGTAGTGCCTATTTATTTTCAGCAAACAGAAAAATACTATTACTACTAATGCTTTTCGTAAGCCGAATATTTTACCGTTGCTCTTTACAAGGCTATTATTGGGCTATATTATTCACTTCATTATTTAATGAAAAAGCAAAGTTGTGGATTACAGGCAGAAACAAAAAAAACTATCCTGAAAGAAGCAGTACCGCTAAGAGCATTTGGTTTCATGTGGCTTCATTGGGCGAGTATGAACAGGCACGGCCTATCATTGATGAGTTGAAAAAATTGTATCTTGAAAAACCAATCGTCATTACCTTTTTTTCACCTTCAGGATATGAAGTGGTGAAGCAAAAAAATATTGAGCACGAGATTTATTATTTGCCGTTAGACACGGCTTCAAATGCGAGTTTCATTGTTAAATATATTAATCCTGAACTGGCCATTTTTGTGAAATATGAGTTTTGGTATTTCACACTGAAATATTTGAAAACAAAAGGTATTCCCACTATTTTGGTTTCAGCAATTTTCAGAAAAGAGCAACTTTTTTTTAAAAGTTATGGCGTTTTTTTCAGAGAAATTTTGCATTGCTTTAATCATATTTTTGTGCAAGAGCATGAGTCGTTAGCATTGTTGAATAATATTCAAATTAGTAATGCCGGTGTGGGTGGCGATACTCGTTTCGACAGGGTTTTAAAAATTGCGGAAAACAAACAAGATATTGCTTTCATCAATGAATTTTTAACCGGTAAAAAACTAATTATTTTCGGTAGTACATGGCCACAAGATGAAGCTATCGCAGTGGCTTTCATTAATGATGTTTTCAAAGAGTTTCCTCATTATAAATTTATTATTGCGCCACATGTAATTCAGTTGGAGGCTATAGAAAAATTACAAACAAAATTAAAGCCGGCCAATGTTTGTTATAGCAATCTCACACTTGAAGATGCACCACACTATCAGGTATTGATTATCGACAATATAGGTATGCTTTCAAAACTGTATCGCTATGCTGAAATGGCTTATGTAGGCGGTGGTTTTAACCAAGGTATTCATAATGTTTTAGAAGCTGCTGTGAATGGTATTCCTGTAGTGTTTGGACCGAAACACACTAAGTTTAAAGAAGCACGGGATTTAAAAGAAATTCAGGTTGCCTTTACTATAAATAATGCTTATGATTTAGAAACGGTTTTTAGAAAAATAACCGGGAACGAACCGTTCAAAACACATTGTAATAAAGAACTGGCTATTTATTTCGATGAAAATTCAGGCGGCACTAAAAAGGCGACAAATTATATCAGCAAGTTATTGAGTGTTTAGTTCATAACTCTTTCCGAAGACAACATAAAAAAGCGATTTAGTTTTTATCGGCAACGCCAAATTTTTTCTTCAGTATAGATTGAAAATGTTTTACGGCATCTTGCTTTTTGCTCCAATCAAACCTGTTGTTTAACTCTTGCTCTATGTATTGGTGAGCTTCTTCTAAAGAATGTATTTCGTTGAGCTTTTTAATGGCGCTTTCATAAGCCATTAAGTCTTTATTAAACAGCTCGCTGATAAACATGAATTTATCGCCAATAGAAATAAAATCTTTTAACGGTTTTCCTGTGCTATGATTAAACAATTTATCGGCCAGTTCTATTTTATTCCCTGAAAAAAGTTCGTTCAACGATTTATTGCCTATTTCTGTTTTAATATGCGTTACAACCTCTTTCACCTGAGCTTCCACCACCTTTATTTCTTTTTCTACTTCATGCACAATGGGCGCAATAATTTCCTCTTTAATAAATCTTATGTCTTCCTGTTCTGTAACGGTTTCAGGCTCAGGCTCGTTGGTCTCGGTTTTTGTTTCAGCTTTTTCAGCAACAGGCGTTACAACCACGGTTGGAGGAAAAATTTCTTCGGCTTTCGTTGGCTCGTCAATAATAATTTCCGCCACAGGTTCTTCAGCTATAGTTTCGGGCTGAACGGCTTCAGCAGTTTCTTTTGTGGTGTTTTCAGTATTCAACAAGGCGGTGAGCCTGTTTAATTCAGCCATGTAGGTTTTAATTAAATCTACTTCAATCTCTAACATATCTTCTGAAGTAAGCAAGTACTTATTCAGTTGATAAAGTTTCCCTACAATTACTTCAATTTGCTGATGAATTTGCTTGCGCTGCATAACAAATAATTTATTTTAGTTTTCTTTGAACCTTATTAGCTGTGGTTACAGCAATTATTTAGCCAAATGTAATTTATTCCGAATAAAAAATTACCCACGATATGTTTATTGAGCCTTACAGTACCAATGAAAAAGCCGGATGGATAGAAGTAGTGTGCGGTTCTATGTTTTCAGGAAAAACAGAAGAATTGATTAGAAGACTGAAGCGTGCCAGGATTGCCAACAAAAACATTAAAGCCTTTAAGCCTGCTATTGATAACCGTTATCATGAAACGCATATCATGTCGCACGATGAAAACTCGGTTACTTCTATCGTAGTATCGCATTCATCAGAAATATTAAAAAGCATAGACGGGCACACCGAAGTAGTGGCTATTGATGAGGCACAATTTTTCGACACCCAACTGCCCGATGTATGTAATGAAATTGCGTTAAAGGGCATCAGAGTAATTGTCGCGGGTTTGGATATGGATTATTTGGGCAATCCTTTTGGCCCCATGCCGCAATTGCTTGCCATTGCCGAGTATGTAACCAAGCTGCATGCTATATGTGTGGTGTGTGGCGGCACGGCACAGCTTTCTTTCCGAAGAGAAAATAATGCTGAAACACAAATATTGGTGGGCGCTAAAGATATTTATGAGGCGCGTTGCCGTAAATGTTTTCATACAACATCATAATATTGGCATAATGCTTTTTTATTTTGCCATAAATGAGTCTGTGGATTTAAAAATGTTATTTTTAATGTGCAGTGTGCCACACAATTTATTGATATGAAAAATATAGCCATAAACCCGCGTTTTTATTTTGTCGCTTTGCTGCTTGTGTTTGGTATTGCCAATGCTTCGGGGCAGGTGAAAAATCTTTTTAACAATAAGCCCTTGCCCGATATTGTTATACAAGATTTAGACGGCAAAAAAGTAAATATTGCCGATTATAGCAAAAAAGAAAAAAATGTGATTCTCATTTTTTGGGCTACCTGGTGTGCCCCCTGCAAGCAAGAGCTTACCAATATTCACGACTTGTACAGCGACTGGCAAAAACAACATGATGTAGAACTGGTAGCCGTTTCTATAGACGACTCGCGCAATATTTCAAAAGTAAAAAGTTATGTAAACGGCAATCGCTGGAACTATACTTTTTTAATAGACCCTAATCAGGATTTAAAGCGTGCTTTTAATTTTCAGGCGCCACCTTTTACTGTTTTAATAGATAAAGAAGGCAATATTGTATCAACGCACACCGGCTATAAAAATGGTGATGAATATATTCTGGAAGACAGAATTAAGGCGTTGCATAAATAATTAGGTGGGCTATATTGATACATGTTCCGATTTAAAAAGGATTAAAAGATTTCACAGAAAATGATGATTGATATTTTCAAAAAATCTGTGTAATCCTATAATCTGCTTCATCTGCGGTGCAGACAGTAAAAGAGGTTTTATTTCAGCAGAAAAAAGGCAGGCTTCCCTTAGACTTTTTACTATTCTTTTATCTCTTCAAATTCTACATACTCGCCATCATCGCCATCGTTCTTTTTTGCAGCAGTGGGGCTTGAAGTGGGTGCTTCATTTTGATAGATGGTTTGCTTCGGTTGTCTGGCAGTTTTGTTGTTGGTAAACATATTGAAAACATACCTTCCATAGCGGTAGGCAAAATAGCAGAATAAAAAAAGCAATAACAATCTCATTTAAAAAACCGGTACTTTAAGCTGTAATAATTTAATGCTGAACATTCTTTTTCAGAGATAACAAAGAGAAGTCTGAATCGGCTTTGATAATTTTATTTTTCAAAATGCCAAGGCCTGTAACTTCCATCTCTACTATATCGTTGGGCTGTAGCCATTGTGGTTTAAAGTTTTCAGGGTCTAATCTTTTTCCTGTTCCGTTTAATTCTAAGAAGCAGCCCGTGCCCACTGTGCCCGAGCCAATAACATCCCCCGGAAAAATATCTACACCGTAAGAGCAACGCTCTATTATTTCGGCAAATGTCCAGTCCATATCGGCAACACTGCCCGATGAAACTTCTTTGCCGTTTACCAGGCATTTCATTTTTAAATCGTAGCTCTCGCCCACATGCCCTGCTTTGCAAGGCACTTTATAGGTTGCCAGTTCATCTTTAGTAACCAGCCACGGGCCCAATACGGTAGAAAAATCTTTGCCTTTGGCAGGGCCAAGATTCAGCAACATTTCTTCCATTTGCAGCACACGGGCGCTCATATCATTCATAATCATATAGCCCGCGATATAATCATCGGCTTCTTCGGCTTTAATATTTCTGCCTTGCTTACCAATTACAATGGCTACCTCCAGTTCAAAATCAAGATTTTTAAAATGGTCGGGCATGCACTCAATATCGCCCGGGCCTTGAATGGCTTGGTGATTGGTGAAATAAAAAATAGGGTATTGGTCAAATTCTTTAATCATCTCAACGCCACGGTTTCTGCGCGCTGCTTCCACATGCTGGCGAAAAGCATAGCCATCGCGGCACGATGAAGGGAAAGGCACGGGAGCCAGCAATTCGGTTTTTGCCAGCGCCATTCCTTTGTTGGCAGGAATATGCCCTTCCATAATTTTGTCGTTTAGTTTTTTGGCTTTTCTCAAGGCATCATCGCCTTCCCATAAAAAATCGGCCATGTTATCGGGCAGCGATTTATCTAATGTATTCAGGTCATACACTACATCGTTATGGAAAATCGCCACACGGTCTTCATCTTCTTCTGTGAGGTAAGAAACTAATTTCATAATCTATAAATTGAATAGCAAAGTTAATACTTTAGCTTGTAGTGGTTTTGGAGTTGCCTTCCGAATCGTTGCTGAGCTTGCGGGTTCTTCTTTTTCTTTTTTTGGTAAACACTGCTTTTTCAGTATTCCACCGTAAGCCTTTCCAGAAGCATACTTCGCATTTGTATCTGCGCAAAGGAATAATGCCCAGTGTGGTTGCGGCATAAATCCTGTCAGCTAAATTCTTCGGGATTCTTTTAATGTTACCACCGCATTTAGGGCAAAAATCTTTTTTCATTACGCCATTAATTCTTAATGCGACAAGCGTGATGTAGAAAATAATAAGTATTGCCAATAAATACTTCAGGTCGTCTATAGGGTAGCGATGTGCTAATTGATTGTAATATTCTGAGAAAGTCATAGCGTTTTTATAATGCTAAATCGGGGTCAACAGGTTGTGAAACATATTGCCTGCGGGTAATTGTTTTTTGAATTTCTCTTTGAAAAATCAGCTCGGCAATTTTTTGCGAGCCATCTTCCAAAGTATTATTTGCCAATGCATCGTGCACTTTTTGTTCACTCACATCAATTCTGTACAATACATATTTCAGCTTTTCGGTGTTGTGTTCCAGTAAATATTTTATTCTTTCAGCCAGAAAATTTTTCACCGCTTCATACTCGTTAAACCCAATAATTTTATTGGTTTCAACTTCATCCATTTCCAACTCGGTTGCGACTATAATTGCCGCTTCGTGTATGTTTTCTTTGGTAGTTTCCATAGCCGTTAGTTAATAGCGCATTAGAAAGTTAAAGGTATTTTTCAAAAATATCAAACATTACCTTCCATTACGCCCAGGCCAAACAAAGCAAAATCGTATTTCACAGGGTCGGTGGCATCTAATAATTGTAAGTTGGCAGTTAATTCTTCTACCGTTTGCCAGTCGTTTTGTTTACGCTCAATTAAATTCAGCGAACGGGCAATTCTATCTACATGCAAATCGAGAGGGCAGTATAATTGCGCGGGCTTCACGCTTTTCCAAATACCAAAATCAACACCGGCTTTATCGTTTCTCACCATCCACCGCAAAAACATATTCAGCCTTTTACAAGTAGATTTTTGCAGTGGCGATGCCACATGTTTCCGGGTGCGATGCGGTGAATTTTTCAGGCTGAAAAAATATTCGTGAAAGTGAATAAGCCCTTGCTTTACGTCTAATTTTTTACCCTTCGGAAAAAAGGCTGTTTCCAGCGAATCATGATTTTGATAATGCTGTTGCAGAAATGAAACAAAATAATTTAAGTCAACAGCATTGAAAGTTCTGTGCTTAAAATTTGCAAGTTGTTTTAAGTCTTTGGCTGAATGATTTACAATAAAATCGTGCGGAGCATTATCAAATAACAATACTAACTCTTTGCATTTATTGATAATGGTTTTGCGTTGCCCCC
>CAYSGX010000055.1:2609-11808 GCA_964430605.1 uncultured Chitinophagaceae bacterium | reverse complement strand
GCCTGATGCCTGTTTTAAGCGAAACATAGTCCCGGCAAGCGGGATACAATAGCAGACTCACACTTTAATTAAAGCCAAAGTACCATGAAACGAAGACATAACAACTATGTTTCTATGTGGTTATAATAAAAAATGATGTGTTCACACGGTAGGATGAATATCGGGAGCAATAATTTTTGCGCATGATTGCCGTTGCGCTGAAGCCAACGGCTCAAAAAAAATTACTGAGGAATAACCAGCGTAGCATAATCGGTAGCGTAGCCACACCAAATGCCCAGGCCGCCACTGATATTGGTTTTAATAATTACGGGTGAACTGAAAGGCGAATCGCCACCATCGTTTTCTAAAGTTTTCCAGAAGTTATAAGAAGCCCTGTCGATATTGGTCCATTTCAGTGTTACAGTATCGCCTTTCCAAAAATAACCGTAAGTATCATTATCAATTTTCGCGTTTCGGCTAACGCCTCTTTCTAAAGGCAGGCTGATGCGTTGCCCGTTCACCACTTTATCGTCATACACTGAAGCCGACAAAGGATAATAAAACGGTTCCTGATTTCTCCGGGTAGAATACCTGTAGAAATTGCCCAGGGTATCGGGGTCTTTAAAGTTGATATATACTGAAACCAAAGAGTCTTTCTTGCTGTCGGGATGAGGCTGATAGGTAAGCGGCTCTAAAGCGACTAATCCCGGAATGGTGGTTTGCGAGGTTAAAACTTTTCCTTCGGCTTCAACTTTTAAGAAATACGTTTGGTTGGTTCTGCCTACAAAAACGCCTGTAGTATCGCCCGTAACGTAATACTCAAAAATATTTGACACTGAATAAAAACACACATTGGGAATATTAGTGGTGTCAACACCATCGAAACCAAATAAAGCTGCCAGTTGCGCTCTTGCTTCCAGCGGAAGATTATTGGTGCAAAACTCTGTTAACTGAACAGTATCATTGCCGCTCCAAATTTTAATACCGGCATTATTTACAAAATACTTTGATAAATCATTGAGCGAAATGCCTCCGAAATAAGGCGAGTTTTTGGTGAGCAGAATAAAAGGCGGCTCGCCATTTGCAATGGTGCCCTCAATTACAATTTGCTCTTTAGGTTGTGGCAGGTCTTTAATATCAATTACTGTGGTACATGAATAGAATAAGGTGTATAGAAATGTAGAGCATAGTAATTTAGTCGATAGTCCGTAGTCGGTAGTCCGTAGTTTTGATGAGAACCTTTGGAAAGCGATATGTTTTTTGAATATAGGCATTGATATTGTTTTCTTGCGGATTAAAATTTAAAGTTCCAGGTAACAGATGGCAACACGGGGAATAAAGAAACCTGCTTGGCTTTCAGGTCTAAATTTCCGGAGGCGATATTTCCTTCGGGCGAAAAGTAAATGAAGTAAGGGTTTCTCCGGTTGTATAAATTGTAAACCGAAATGGTAATATCTGAATAATACTTCTTGCGCTTCATAATATAAGTAGCTCCTAAATCTGCCCGGTGATATGGCGCTAAACGGTAGCCGTTCCTGTCGCCATACTGGTTTATGATATTGCCTTCAATAAAATATCTGCCAATAGGCACGGTGGTAGCAATACCTGTTCCGTAAACAAAGGTGGCCGAAACATTCCAACGCTTACTTATGTCATATATCAACACTACTTTGGCATCGTGCCTTCTGTCATACTTAGCCGGAAACCTTCTGCCTTCATTCAAATCGTCAAATACCCTGTCGGTTTTAGAAAGCGTATAGCCAATCCAGCCATTGAATTTGCCATAGGCCTTCTTTACAAAAAACTCAGCGCCATAGCTGCGCGCATTACCAAACACAAAGGCATCTTCTATATCAGTGCCCAGTTCAGGCGTAAAGCTTTCGCCAAATTCTATCTGGTTGTTCATTTTTTTGTAATACAACTCAACAGAAGTTTCAAACATATTCTCTTTAAAGTTTTTAAAGAAACCTGTAGAAACCTGCCAGCCTCTTTGCGGCTGCACCAAAGCCGTGCTGGGCATCCATAAATCGGTGGGCAAAGTAGTGGTAGAGCTCGATACCAAATGAATATATTGATTGTTATAGCTAAATCCTGTTTTAACAGAAGTGGAAGCGTTTATGCTGATTCGGGCGCTAAGCCTTGGCTCAATGCCTAAATAGGTTTTAATCAGCTCGCTTCTGTCATAATCTAAAGTATCGATGGGGCGGTTATTATCATCTAATACATATTTCACTTGCGGCCCCACATTATTAAACATAGAACCTCTAACGCCTGCATTAATCTTCAGCCAGTCGGTTACGCTGAAATCATCCTGCACATAAATGCCTGTTTCGTGCCCATACTTTTTGGTGATATTATCGGTGTTTACAATTTCCTGCCCGCCCGAACTGCCATTTGCCGAGTAAGGCTGAAAGGTATGCCACGTGTGCTCCACGCCAAACTTAATGGTATGGTTGGCATTAGGAAAATAATCGAAATCTACTTTGCCGCCCACATCTCTTATGCCCGAATACAAATTGAAACGCACATCCTGAAACTTAGACTCAACAGCAAAATTATAATCGTTGTAAATGGCAATTACATTCATAAATAATTTATCGCTGAACAGGTGGTTCCAACGCATGGTAGCCGTGGCATTGCCCCACGGAATTTTAATATTGAAAGCAGGGTCGCTGAAAGTAAATACATCTCTGCCGAAATAACCGCTTACATACAAACGGTCTTTATCAGAAAAAATATAATTCAGCTTGGCGTTTACATCATAGAAATAATAGCCGTTGCCCGCAAACTCTCCATCGTTCACATTTTTCAGAATGGGCTTGGTTAAAATATCAATATAGGTTCTTCTGCCCGAAACAATAAACGAGCTTTTATCTTTTTTAATGGGGCCTTGCACCGTAAGCCTTGAAGAAATTAAACCAATACCGCCCTCCACATTATACTTCTTCATATTACCTTCTTTCATAGAAACATCTACTACCGAAGACAACCTGCCGCCATAATTGGCGGGCATTCCGCCTTTAATCAGGTTTACATTTTTAATGGCATCGGAATTAAACACCGAAAAGAAGCCGAACAGATGCCCGGGATTATATACCACTGCCTGGTCGAGCAATATCAGGTTTTGATCGGGGCCGCCCCCTCTTACATAAAACCCTGAGTTGCCTTCGCCCGCGCTCATTACGCCCGGCAGTAGTTGCAGCGTTCTGAAAATATCTACCTCGCCCATCAGTGCGGGAATAGATTTCACCTGCTCAATAGGCAAATCAATAGTGCCCATCCTGGTGCTTTCCACATTCTTGTCTCTGCGCTCACCGGTTACTTCTACAATCTGCGTTACAATTTCAGAAGTGCCCAGTTCAATGTTTATTCTTAAATCACTGGTAAGCGATATGCTTTGTTCATTATTCTGATAACCTAAAAAAGAAGCTGTTAAAGTGTAATTACCCGCAGGAACGGTGAGTGAATAAAAACCGTATTCATTAGTAGCTGCACCTTTCATGGTTTCTTTAATGTACACGTTTACCCCAAAAAGCGATTCGCCATTTTTTTTATCTTTCACATAGCCGCTAACGGTGTATTTAGACTGGGCTAAAACCGGAGTAACCGCTGTAAATAAAACAAAGAAGAATATGAGGCGAAACAGGTAAGTAAATTTTGGTTTCATAGCGGCAGCAAAAATAGCTTGGTTTATTATAGAAGTTGGTTAACTAAGGTTAATAATTTTATAAAATACATGAATGTTCTCAGGCACTGGCATTAAAATACAACACATAGACAAATAAGTGGTTGCTATGGTTGTAACAGCAATAAAATAATTCTTTCAGAACTAAACTGAGATATGTCTGCTGCCGGGTTTATAAAAACAAAATATTACCCATTCAACCTCGCGAATATGCCTTTGTTCTTTTTATAAATTTCCAAGAAAACAGCAAAACGCTCATCGTATAAGCTGCGATATTGAGGGTTAGGTAAGTATTCTTTTTTTATCTCAACAGCATTTGCCACTTCATCAATATTCATTCTATTTAAAGCCAGTAATGCCAACATAGCCGTGCCCCGGCTGTTTGCCATTAGCGACTCTTTCATTTGTCTTACAGGCCGGTTGTAGATATCGGCAATTATCTGGCTCCACACGTCAGAGTTAGCGCCACCGCCAATAAAGTTGATGAAAGGAAAAACTCTACCGGCTAATTTTTCTGTGTGTTGCAGCAACCAGCGAGTGTTTAACGCCACGCCTTCAAACACGGCACGTATCATGTGTTCGCGATTATTGTTGAGCGAAAGATTATAGAAGCCTCCACGGGCATGGTGGTCGTCAATGGGGCTGCGCTCGCCATACATCCACGGCAGAAATATTACGCCTTCACTTCCCGCAGGAACACCTGCCACAATTTCATCTAAAATTTTATAGAAATCATCGGGGGCGTTGCTGCTGCTCAACGCATCTTTATGGTACAGTAAATTATTCTTTATAAAATTCAAACAAGCACCAGTGGTTTCCTGCTCGTTGGCAATTAAATACCTGCCGGGCAATGCCGAAGGTATAGTGCCCATGTTGTGAAACAAATCAGTTTTTTTAAACGGAACATGGCTTAACAACCACGATGAAGTACCAATGTATAAGTGCGCATCGAAATCTTTTACCGCGCCTGAGCCTACTGCTGCCGAATGTAAATCGGGAGTACCTGATATAACGGTTACATTATCTCTTAAACCAAACTCATTGGCAATTTCGTTTTTCACTTTACCTAATATGCTGTTGGTGGGCACTAAATCGGGCAGCTTCTCTCTGTCAATGCCGGTGGCATTAAGCAATTCTTCAGCATACTTTATATCGTTGATGTTGCGATTATCGGTAACCCAGTGCACCGTAATAGAATCGAACGAAGCCGCGATAATTCCGGTAAGGTAATAATTGATATAGTCTTTCGGCTCTAAGAACTTATAGGTTTGCTCATAGATTTCAGGCTTGTTTTCTTTTAGCCAAAGTATGTGTGCCAACGAATCTTTACCGGCTTTTGAAGGGCCGCCACCGGTATATTTTATCCACTTCATTATTTTGTGAACCGCATAACCATCTATTTCAGGGAAGCCGCCTACCAGTTTTTTAATTTGTGTTGCCCCGCGCGAATCCATCCAGTTAATGCAATCCATCAAGGGCTTGCCATTTTTATCAACGGGAATGGTGCCGCTCCATTGCGTAGTAACATTGATGGCGATAATATCTTTCGGGTTGGTTTGTGTGCGGGCAATTAATTTTTGATAGCATAATTTAATGCCCAGTATCCATTCAACAGGCTTCTGTTCAGCACCTCCATGTTCGCTCAAATACAAAGGCACTGCTTCAAACTCGTAGCCCAGGCATTTTCCTTTAGTATCGAACAAAGCAACTTTAGGACCTGATGTGCCTATGTCTATGGTAAGTATTAGTTCGTTCATTGTAGATTAGTTATAAAATCCTCAAAATTATCGGGAGTAATTATACCCTGTTCGCCAAGGTCATAATTTTCAGCAAAACTTTTAGGCATTTTAAATTTTGCATTTTTATTCCATTTTATCTCATATGCATTAATCTTTCCTCCATATTCTTCGATATAATCAATTTCTTGCTGTGTGTGCGTTCTCCAAAAAAATGTGTTTGCATTTTTCAAGCTATAAGCTAAAAATTTTCGTCTTTCGCTGATTATAAAGTTTTCCCACAATGCCCCTTTATCATTCCGTAAATTAATAGCGTTAAACTGATTAATAACTGCATTTCTCAACCCATTATCGTAGAAATATATCTTTCTGCTTTTTTTCAATTCGTTTCTAATATTTCTGCTGAAAGAAATTAACCTGAAAACTATAAAAGCCTTTTCTAATAATTGAATGTATTTTTCTACAGTTTCATTATCTAATCCGGTTATTTGCCCTAATTCATGATAAGAAACTTCATTCCCTACCTGAAGCGCTAAAGCCTGTGTCAATTTTTCCAATTTTTCAGGTTTCTTCAATCTTTCCCATGTTAAAATATCCTTATAGAGATAACTGTCTGCAAGCTGTTTCACTAATTGCGCTTCGTTACCTTTGGCATTTACTACATCAGGATAATATCCATATACTAAACGGTGTTCTAATAATCGTTTCTCTTCAAGTAGCCCGTGATGCAAACTCATTTCTTCAAAAGATAAAGGGAACATATTATACTCCCACTTACGGCCTGTTAAAGGCTCATTTATATTATTAGACAATTCAAATGAAGATGAGCCTGTGGCAATAACTTTTACATCAGGAATATTGTCGATAATTAATTTTATTGCGATTCCAATATTTGGTATTCTTTGCGCTTCATCAATAATCAGCGTTTTACTTTTTCCAATCATTTTTTTCAACTTGCTTGAGGTAGTTTTTTCAAATTGCTCTCTCACATCAGTTTCATCTCCATTCAGCCATAGTACAGGCTTTTTAAATTTGTTGTTAAGCTGTTGATTTAATAAAGTGCTTTTTCCAACTTGCCTTGGACCTAAAAGAATTATCGCCTTCTTATCAGAAAGTACTTTAAGAACATTGTTTGTAATGAGCCTGTTAATCATGAATTTTGCGATTACGTTCGCAAATTTAATGTAAATTTTGCGATTACGTTCGCAAATTTTACAATTTTATAGTTTTAATGGCTCTGACTACCCCCTCACTCAACCACCAAAGTAAGTAGCCCACACCTGAGCCATCTTCGCTTGTTTATTTTGGAGTTTAACTGAACCAATACTGATGATAGGTGTATCGCCTTTTGAAAAACCTAAAAACCTGCTGTTGCCATTATAAGGGGTAAGGTTGCTTTTGTCTAAAGTAATTTTTTCGTTGGGCGAGAAGGCGGTAACGTAAGTGCCGTTTTCGCAAATTACAAAAATCTTATCGGGGTCTTTTCCGTCTAAATATTTTTTCAGGATAGTAAAATCCATTTGAGTGGGATCTACCGTAATACCTTTGCCTGCTTTAATGGTGTATTGAATGCTTTTATCGGTACCGGGCTTTATATGATTGTACTTATCATCAACCTCAATTACAGAATAATTTTGTGCCGAAAGCATATTGGCAAAAACAAACAGCAATAACGAAAGTATAACAGACAATTTCATAAGTCAATTTTGCTTCAATATTACAATTTTACAAACACATTTTTAAAAATTTACAGAGATGGGTTTGAAACCTCAAGTGTTCGAAACACGACAAACTAAATATTGAAAAGTGTTTTCACTATATATCTACACAAGAACTTTTATGGTAGTGTGCAATCCGCCATCCCAACCGTCCGCAATTTCGGGTACGGGAACTGTTTGCCAAAGCACTCAGTAAACATACTCTGTAACCAATGTTGCTGGAGTTACTTACACATGGAGTGTTAATGGCGGATATGTGCTAAGCGGGCAGGGCACTCATCAGGCAACAATAGTATTTACGGCTTCCGGATCAAGAACCTCTTTACTGTCTGTAACGGTACTGCAAGAACAAGAACAATTACCGTAATCGGCTTACCTGCTCAGCCTTCTACAATCAGCGACAATACAACCCCTTGCGTGAATACAGATTACACTTATGAAGTTACCAATGTTTCAGGGGTATCTTATACATGGTCGGTTTCTGACGGCACAATTGTGTCCAGTCAGGGAACACGCTCTGTTGTAGTGAAGTGGAACACTGCGGGCAACCATTCAATTATTGTTGTTCCAAGCAATAGTTGCGGCAATGGGTTAAGCTCATCAGGAAGTGTTGATGTATTAACTGTGCCGTCTGCACCGCAAATTACGGCAAATGGCAGTACCACTGTTTGTTTAGGTCAAAGCGTAACGTTAAGTACAACAGCAACGGGCGTAAGCTATCAATGGCGCAGAAATGGAGTTGATATAGGCGGAGCAAACCAATCGTCTTATTCGGCTAATCAGGCAGGCAATTACACGCTTTATATTTCTAATGCCTGTGGCAATGCAACAATCTCTGCAATTGATGTTACAGTAATTTCTACCAATTACAATCATTCTCCAACAAGCTATCCGGTAAACTGTTCTTCCCCAATCATAGACACTACAAGTTGCGGGTTCTACTTTTTGGGTAATGTATTGCGTATGCGTGGCACAACAAATGCAAATGGTGTAAATGTTACAGTGGCTAAAATGTGATGGAACTCAGTTTTCGGGTGCATCATCCTACTATATTAAATGGTCAAACAGTAACAACATAGACTCATTGCTTTGCAGCCCAAATACAGTTCAGGTTAATGTTGCAGGAATGAATACCTTCAATTACATTGAAAATAATCCGGGATTCGTTGGCGCAGCACGTTATTACATTTTCACATCAAAATTTAACGGTGGAAACGACAGGTATTATTCAAATGTGGTAACAGTAACTGAAACAACACCGCCTTCTGTGATTTCCGCAGCTACAAGCCCTGTGCTGTGCTATGGCGACAGAGTTCGGTTATCAACAAATAAAACAGGAGTTAATTATCAATGGCGGCTTAACGGAAATAACATTTTAAATGCCACTGACAGTTTTTATGTTGCCAAGCAATCGGGTGTTTATGACTTGGTTACCCAAAATGCTATACGCAGGTGAGCAATTCAATCAGCGTAACTGTAAACTCTCAAATCGCGGCTACTGCAACGCTTACGAACGCTACTTGCAATAACTCTAATAATGGCGCAATAAATATTGTTGTTTCAGGAGGAGCCGGCAATAAGTCATATCAATGGTCAAACGGGGCAAGCTCTCAAAATATAAGCGGTATTTCATCCGGTAGCTACACTGTTACAATAACCGATGCGCTGAATTGTTCAAGGGTTTACAGCTACACAGTCGGGCATTTGCATACTTTGCCTGCCACGCCACCAGCAGGTGTTCGGTCATGCCAATGCCTGCAAAGGGAGCTATGTATATTCCGTTAATCCGGTTTCGGGAGCATACAGCTATGCGTGGTCTGTTACAGGCGGAACCATCGTATCGGGTCAGGGTTCTTCTTCCGTAATTGTCAATTGGCAATCGGGTGGTGCAAAAGATGTTGCGGTTCAGGTTTCAAATATTTGTGGCAGCAGTAATATTCGAACACTGAACGTATCGGTAGATACAGGCTGTGTAAATATTTTGCCTGCACAAGGCGCTTTCAGGGCAAATTATCATCTTACAAACTTTGATACACGGGGCGGAATTGTTCAGGATACGGATAGCAGCTACCTGTTTTCGG
>CAYSGX010000055.1:488-2599 GCA_964430605.1 uncultured Chitinophagaceae bacterium | reverse complement strand
CTCAATTTGCTTCCTGCTGGCGTTATTGCCCGATTGAATAATGCAGGCGCATGTGCTATGGTCAAAAACCTATTCTAATAATATCTAGTTGTTTGATATTAAGAAAACAGGAACGGGTGAATTTATTTATACCGGCAGAACAGGAAACAGGGCGTTGGTGATGAAAACCAATGCGGCAGGCACAGTAATATGGAGCTACGGGTATGCGCCTGATACAGCTTCACGTAGCTATGGGCAAAAGTAATACCCGCCTCAGATGGAGGCTTTGTTATTGCGGGAACGGCTTCAAGGGTTGACCCTGACGGAGCAGGCTCTATCGCGCGACAGGATTCTTCCAAAATGTTTGCTTTAAAAACAGATGCAAACGGAAATGTGGTCTGGATGAGACATTCTTCTACACCACCGCTTTTGATAATAATGATGTTTTGAATGATGTGGTGGAAGTTGCCGATGGTTATGTGTTTACAGGTGCGGTAAAAATGGCGGCAGGCAATGCTCATACCGATGCGGTTATTCTGAAAACAAATTTTAGCGGCACGTTGCAATGGTTCAGGTGTTTTGGCACAGCAAACAGCGAACATATCAGTTCCGTTGCCGCAACGGGAGCTAATGAGGTGGTGATAGGGGGAGTGCCGGAACCGATTTTTTGTAAGAAAAATCAATACGGCTAACGCTTCGCTTGTTGCCGGGGCAAGCAACACATATACTCCGGCAGGGGCTTTATCTTTCGGTATTGCAAGTATAATCAGGACAAAAGATAACCAGATTGCCGCTATCGGAGAATACTGGTCAGTTAGTAGCGTTAGTTCTTGCATATTAAAGTTCAATGCTGTTTCCAGTGCGGTGAACTTTGCAAAACGTTATAGCGGGGGCATCACTGCATTGCCCTCCGGCATTGAATGTGCAGACAGCGGGTTTATATTCAATTCTATGGTTTCCGGTTATGATTTTGGCATAGTGAAAACGGATAAGTCGGGCAGTCAGCCCGATTTAAGCTGCGATGGCACAGCTTTTAGCGTAACGCAAGCGGCATACAATGTTGCATTGAGCGCTGCAACGCCAGCTGTGCTCGCTTCACAAAACAGGAGCAACGTATCTTTAACTGTTTCAAACGCTAACCTTACCCCAAATTTAATATGCAGGGTAGAGCCGTGTACGCCACCGCAGCAACCCGATACAATTACGGGCGCAACAACAGTATGTGCAGGTGCATCACAGAGCTATTCCATCAGTCCTGTTTCCAGTGCAACAAGCTACACTTGGTCAGTTAGCGGTAGCGGCACAATTACGGGCGGACAAAGTACAACCAATGCAACTATTAACTGAACCAACAGTTGAGGCAGCAGCACGTCAGGCATATAGATGTAAATGTATATAGTGATGTAGCAACAATTACAGGTGTAACCAATGCTTGCCTTGGTACACAGGAATATTCTATTGACCCAAGCTTTCAGCCGAGTTCTACATCGTTCTCTTGGTCAGTTAGTGGTGGATGTACAATTACAGCTGGGCAGGGAACAACTAATGCTACTATTAACTGAACAACACCGGGAGCGCATATTGTTTCTGCTACAATTACAGGACATCCCTGTATATTCAGCCCAAATAATACAATAATACGGTAACCTTGAATGTTATAGTGGGGCAGAATATTACCACAACCGTAAATCAAACTATCTGTGCAGGTCAGAGCTATGCGGGATATAGTTCAACAGATCAGTTTGTAGATACTTATACTACTGCCAGTGGCTGTGATAGTATAAGGACACTGAACCTTACAGTAATTTCTGCCCCTGTTTTAAGTTTAAATAAAACCGATATAAAATGTTATAATCAGGCAAATGGGGTAATTGCTGTAAATCCTTCAGGTGGAATAGCTCCATATAGCTATTTATGGAATACAGGGGCAAACACTTTCAGTATATCTAATATCACAAAAGGATACTATGCGGTAACGGTTACTGATGCCAATGGATGCTCTGTTGTTAGTGGCGATACTATACAGGAACCTGATGAATTAATTGCGACACTGAATGGAACAGATGCATCGTGCTATAATATTAATGACGGAAGTATTATTACAACTGTAACAGGAGGTGTTCAGCCTTACA
>CAYSGX010000055.1:0-478 GCA_964430605.1 uncultured Chitinophagaceae bacterium | reverse complement strand
GGCTATACGGTTTTTATCAGCGATTCAAATAATTGTTTAATGCAATTAAGCACAACTATTAATCAACCTGCTCAAATTCTTGCAGATTTTATTGTTACAGATGCCGGTTGTTCAGGCAAAAGTGATGGCAAGGCAAATATATTTTCAATAATTGGCGGTGAAGCCCCATATTCATTTGAGTGGAGTACAGGCGCTGTTACAGATAGTATAGATAATTTATTAAGTGGCACTTATAATATTACTGTTACAGATGTTATTAATTGTTCTGATATTTTTGAAGTTCAGATTACTGCCCCGCCTGCTATTACCAGTTCAGAAAGCATAGCTATTTGCTATGGGGATTCTGTTAAAATCAATGGAGGCTATATTAAAGATTCGGGTGTTTATACAGATAGTTTAGTAACTCAAGAGGGTTGTGATAGTTTAGTTATAATATCTGTAGATGTCAGAAATTTGGTTTTGAATAATGATACAATTT
>CAYSGX010000054.1:0-11943 GCA_964430605.1 uncultured Chitinophagaceae bacterium | reverse complement strand
CTTTGCGTTCGGGCGGGTTTCGGAGCACAAAACTGTCAACCAGCACTACACTTGAATAGAAGCACAAAGCTCCAAGGTTGCACGTCACCCCGCCTGACGCAAAACCCGTGTTACCAGCTGCCCTTTCTGTCCCTCGCATATGTGTCTTATGGTTGTTTTAAATATTCAAGATACTCTGTAATTGTCAATACCTTGTTTTGATAACCAAAGTCCCGAAGCATTTCTATTATGTCACCGTCTGAGGTTACTAAAATAACTTCTCTATTGTCCAAAGTGTGTGGTGAGATTAAAAATGAAACTTGGTAGTCCCATTGCCAATTCCATCTTTTTTCTTTTGAAGTCTTTGATTGCATATCAATATTGTCAGACACAATCTTGGAGCAAATCCATTTGTAAAAGCCAACCGATAAAGGAAATTCTAAATGCATTGACATTGCTCGTTTTATTCCTTCTTCTTTCGGTAGTTGAAGTTGAAGCGTGATTTAAACTGCATAAATAATTGCTAATGCTACAAATGGTTCAAATGGTCCATTTTCTATATAGTCCAATAATTTTGTCCTTAATTGTTTGGGAGCAATTTTGGGATGTTTCCTTAATATCTCTTGTCGTGCACCTTCAATTAGGTCAACTATGTCAGTTGAGAATTTAATTTCTTCTTTGTTCACATAGTCTTTAATTTGGTCGAATGTCCCTTTACTTTTATGATGTGCGATTGCTTTTGTCAAATCACTTCTAAAGTCGTCAACAACACCGCCCATATTTTTCACTCTTGTTTCTATTTCTGTCGGAACTGTCCCGAAAAACGAACGTGTCAAGTGCAAATACGGTTGCGGAATAATTCTTGGTGCTTTATGGTTTTCGTCAAAACAATGATGTCCCATTGCAACTACTCCGTTTAAGCAGTCTTTGTAATTAAATCCGCCTTCACCCTCTGACAAATTAGCTAACATTTCCATTCCGACTACCATAATGCCGTATGCTTGAATAGACTTTTTAGTTTCTGCAACTTTCAAGTCTGCAACGTCCGCAATTACTTGCTCTGTTGTCTTACCAACTACAAATTGTCGGTATGAATTAGTGTCGAAAACTACTGCGAATTTGTCTGCCATTTGTCTGTTATTTATTGGTTATGTCGGTCGGTTAGGGTTGCTGGTAACGGTTTCGGGCTTTGCGTTGGTGGGCTTTTGAAACCGTAAACTGTATACCAGCACCAACGTTCATTAATTGCTCAAATGTTTCTATTTATACTGTCCGGCCACTAACGCAAAACCCGTGTTAGGCACAGTTTATTTTCCCTTGTTAAAATCGTCAATTATCCCTTCATAAAAATAACCGTTACACCTTACAGAAGTCTTGTATTTAATTGGAAACACACTTTCGTGTCTCAGTTTTAATTTTCCAAGCTGCTCATTTTTTTTTCAGTTGTCCAGCCATTTTACTCCAAAAATTAATTTGTCCATTCTCAGTGAAAATGGTCGGCTGGATATAGTCAAGTCCGCTTGGGTCATGTGGAGAACAAAAACCAATTAGCTGAAGTCCATTATTCAAAATAAAATTTGTCAAAACGATATAACCTGCATTATTGTCGTCACCAATTTCATTTTTGTCTAACGCTTGAACATACTCCACCGTTTCAACTGTCCAGTGTTTCCAAACTGGTCTGTTGATTAGGTCTTTTTGAGTCAAATTTATTAATTCAATGCTGTCCATTTAAATTGTGCCTAACATATTAATACCCGAAACAAACCTTCGCATATCCCGCCTTAATAGAGCGATTGGCGCAGGTTTATTCAGCTTTATCAAAAATATTATTTTTTCTTACAAATCAATTTTTTAATTTTCGTTCAAACCACCTTTGTAGCAATGCTCACTTTTACCTGTGCAGTGTCGCAAGTTTCACAAGTAGTGTACTACTCTTCACGGGTGCTCTTCAAGTTTTCACAGAGTATCGTCCACCTTTCACGGGGTCTCTACCGCCTTTCACAGAGTCTTAGCCTGGTTTCACAGGGTCTTGACCGCATTTCACAGGGTCTTGACCGCATTTCACAAGGTCTCGACCACCTTTCATAAGGTTTTGCCCCCCTTTCACAAGGTCTTGACCACGTTTCACGGGGTTTTGACCACTTGGTAAAAAGCGTGTGAAACCCGGAAACATTGATATTAAGCTATTTTTTACTTATAAAAACTGTTTTTCAGATGCTGTAAAGAAAGGTATAGTCACTTAGTAGTTTGGTACGGGTTTTATCGTGTAAAAAAACTGATAAAATTAACCCGGGTTTGGTTTAAGTTAGCAAATGATTAACGCATGATATTAGTTTTGGGCTGTTTTTAGTTATTCAAATATCGCCACATAAGCCGGGCGGTTTTTTCAGAGGCCCCGCTTCCGCCTAAAAGATTTTTTAATTCGGCATATTGTTGCAACATAGTGTTGCGGTGGGTTTCATCTAAAAGCAAATTAAGTTGTTGCTGTAATTCTTTTTCGTTGAAGTGTTCTTGTATCAATTCTTCCACCACTTTTTTTCCGCAGATAAGATTTACCAGTGAAATATAAGGCACTTTAATGAGCATTCTGCCAATATGGTAAGAGAGCAACCCACCCTTATAACACACCACTTGCGGCACATTGTGCAAGGCGGTTTCTAAGGTGGCAGTGCCCGAAGTTACCAAAGCTGCTTTGGCATGTGCAAGCAAAGCATAAGTATCGTTCATTACAATATTAAGATTGGTTTCGCTACCCATTGACGAATGGTAAAACGCTTTACCCAAATAGCTCAATCCCGCAATTACAAATTGATGCCCCGGAAATTGGCGGGCTATAGCTGCCATAACGGGCAGCATTCGTTTTATTTCTTGCTCACGGCTACCGGGCAGCAGGGCTACAATAGGCAATTCGCTATCAAGTTCGTGCTTGTTATAGAAATCAATTTCTACAGGGGTATTTTCAATGGCATCTATCAGCGGGTGTCCCACAAAATCTACTTCAATGCCATGCCTGGCATAAAAATCTTTTTCAAACGGAATAATGCAAAACATGCGGTCAACATACTGCCGCACTTGCGTTACCCGGTTTTCTTTCCATGCCCACAGTTGTGGCGAGATGTAGTAAAATACTTTTATGTTTTGTGCTTTCAGCCATTTTGCCAGTCGTAAATTAAAGCCCGGGTAATCAATCAAAATAACTACATCGGGTTTGAAACCGAGAATGTCTTTTTTTACTGTCGAAAAGTTTTTCAGAATAGTATTCAGGTTTTTTATTACTTCCCAAAAACCCATGAATGCCAGCTCGCTGTAATGCTTTTGCAACTGCATGCCTTCGCCCTGCATACCATTGCCACCCCAACCCTGAAACACTGCTTGGTTGTCTTGTTGCTTTAGGTGTTTCAGCAGGTTTGCTCCGTGTAAATCGCCCGAAGCCTCACCGGCAATAAGGTAGTATCGCATTAAAAGGCTTTAAGTATTAATACTATCAATACGTAAATAAAGGTGGCCAGTATAACGCCCCGGGCAGTGTGTTGCTTGCCTGTCCAGATAGCGATAAAAAACAGCAGTAGGTTGAATACTGTTGCCAAGCTGATTAACTCGGTTTGTATGCCTGCCTGCAATGAAGTTTGAATAAATGCAGATAAAGCCATTTCGCTGTAAAGCATTATGTAAAACAGCAGGCCGCCTATAATGGGGCCAATTAACCCGATAATAAACCCGGTAAGTTGTTTGTTAAGCCACGGTTTGTCCATTCCAGTTCCATTTATCGCGAACCAAACGAATGGCATGGTGCGCGGTTAAATCAAATTGCACGGGTACTACCGATACATAGCCGTTGTCTAAAGCCCATTCATCGGTGTCTTCGCTTTTATCGTTGTTGTTAAACTTGCCCGTGAGCCAGTAGTATTTTTTACCACGGGGGTCGCGCCTTTCATCATAATCTTCTACCCATTTGGCATCGGCCTGGCGGCAAATTTTTAAGCCTTTTATATTTTCCAGGCTGAAAGGTGGAATATTTACATTCAGTAAAGTGCCTTTGGGCAGGTCGTTTTGCAACATTGATTGGGCAACGATTTTAGCATAATGTCCGGCTGCCGAAAAATCGGCATGATAAGAATAATCGCATAATGAAAACCCCACTGCTTTAATGCCTTCTATAGAAGCCTCTACCGCAGCGCTCATAGTGCCCGAGTAGATTACATTGATAGAAGAATTAGAACCATGATTAATGCCCGATACACACAGGGCAGGCATGCCATTCAGAATTTTATCTTTAGCCAGCTTCACACAATCGGCAGGCGTGCCGCTGCATTGATAGGCTTCTATGCCTTCGAAAATATCCATCTCTTCCAAGCGCAACGGCTCACCAATGGTAATGGCATGGCCCATGCCACTTTGAGGTTTGTCAGGGGCTACTACTACCACTTTTCCTAAATCTTTCACTGCCTCTACTAATGCTCTGATACCGGGCGCGGTAATACCATCATCGTTGGTAACCAGAATTACAGGTTTGTATTCGCTCATAGTTTCTTTTATAACAGGTTTCTAAGATAACGGTTTCGGCAATAATCAAGATTAACAAATTGTGATAATCAATAAATATTTATAGCGCATCAGACGATTTACGTATTTAGCAGCCATTCCTTTTTATTCCTTTTCTGCTCATTTATATTCGCCCAATATTTAACCTAAAACTATAACGATGAGAAAAATTCTGGTAACACTATTCATTATTCAGACAGTTTTATTTCTTAATGCTCAGGATTGGTTCCCGGTTGGCAACGGGCTTAGAAGCGGCAATAATAGAGATGTTAATGCCTTGGCAGTGTTTAATGGCGATTTAATTGCAGGCGGGGCTTTTCAAAATTTAGATGGAAACGATACGCTTATTTATATTGCCCGCTGGGATGGAAATTCCTGGAAGCAAATGGGTATAGGTGGCGGCTTTAGTAATTATGTAAATACTTTGGCAGTATATAATGGCGAATTATATGCCGGTGGCGAAATGTACAGAAGGTATAATGACGATGGCACAAAGTTTATCGGGGCTTTTGCCAAATGGGATGGCAGTAAATGGATGCCTGTAGCCGGGCTTGCAGATGGCAGCGTGTTTGCCATGGCCGAATATGATAATAAATTGTTTTTGGCGAGAAGAGAAGTAATTATTGACCAAAACCTGGGAACCACTATTTCTTCCGATTTAATACTCACCTCTTTCGATGGGACTACGTTTACCAATATTCCCGGTATTTTCAAAGGCCATAAAAATTATTCTGTTTTAGAAGATTTGTGTGTCTATGACGACAAACTGATTGTTGTGGGCAGGTTCGATTCTGTCGATAATGTTCCTGCAAGAATGGTAGTAGCTTTCGATGGCACTGAATACTCAGATTTAGATTTTCCGGTTGAAGGCAGCATAGAAATACAGCAAGGTGTTTTTGGTATTTCCGGTTATGCCAAAGCATGCGCGGTGTATGATAATAAACTTTTTGTAGGAGGCTTGTTGCCTACTTTTAATTATCCTGATACTGCGCAGCCTACTTCTTTGGCATCTTACGATGGCGCTAATTGGGCTAGGCATCAGTTCGATGAAAATATTGGCAACACCGTTAATGATTTGGTTGTAAAGAACGATACCATGTTTGTTTTGGGAGAATATGGAGTTCCCGTTTCGGGAGATATACTTTTTGGCGTTACAATTTTTAACGACAGCGAAACACCTCCATTTACCAATACTAATTTTTATCCTACTGTTCCCGGTCAGGGCGGGAGAGTAAATACAGGTGTAGTATTTAACAACACGCTTTATGCAGGCGGAAATTTTCAGCGGGCAGGAAGCAATGAAGTGAATAATATAGCCCGTTTTGACCCCACAGCGACTATAATTGTTAGCGCTGAAAAATTGGTGAATAACGAAACTGTGAAAGTATATCCCAACCCCACTAATAATATTTTAAATGTTACAAGTAGTATAAAGCAATTTAATGTTCAGCTTACTGATGTAACAGGTAAAGTTGTTTATGCTGAAACGGTAAACAGTAATAACACAAGCATTGATGTGAGTAAATATTCAAAAGGGATTTACTTTTTACAAGTAAATAATAATGCTGTTTATAAAGTGGTAGTTGAGTAAATATATTTAATGGAATAGTATAAAGCGATGAGGTTTTCGGCTCATCGCTTTTTTATTTTCATCAATTCAAACTCGCCAAACTTTCTTCCAGTAATTTCAATTTGGCTTCGCCATCGGCAAGTTTCTGGCGTTCTTTTTCCAACACATCTGCCTTGGCATTTTGCACAAAACGCTCGTTGCTCAACTTCGCCTGAACCGATTTAATAAAGCCCAAAGTATATTCCAGTTCTTTAGTGAGTTTTTCTTTTTCGGCAGCTACATCAATTTTTTTCTCAATAAAGAAATCAAATTTTGGGTGCATAAAGGATACATACGTTTTACCGAAATCTAAGCCAATATCATGTCCAAATAATAAATTGCACTTGCCAAGTTTCTGTATGTCTTTTTTGTAAATATTTAACACTTCAGAATATTCATAAGTGGCTATTGAGATTACATCAATAATTTCAGTATCTTTTATTTTTAGTTCAGCTTTTGTCTTTCTAATCCAGACAATTACTTCTTGAGTTAGCCTGAAATTTTCAACGATTGATTTTTTTATTTTTTCAATGTTATTGTTGTCCTTTGATATAGTTTCATCTTTCTTCACCGGTTCAGCCTTTACCCAACTGCTCACGATGATGCAATCTTTCTCACTGCGAGGCTGCAATTGATGCCACACTTCTTCAGTAATAAAAGGCATAAACGGATGCGCCAGTTGCATCAATTGTTCAAAGAAACCAATGGTTCTGCTCAACGTATATTTATCAATCGGTTGCTGATAATCGGGCTTTACCATTTCTAAATACCAGGCACAGAAATCGTCCCAAATGAGTTTGTAAATACTCATCAACGCTTCCGATAATTTATATTCTGAAAACGAATGATTGATTTCAACAACAGTTTCGTTTATGCGTTGCTCCATCCAGTTAATGGCCGGAATATTTTCTTCTCTTATTAGGCTGATATCTTCTTCCCAACCTTTAATTAAACGCAGCGCATTCCATATTTTATTACAGAAATTTCTGCCTTGCTCACAGAGTTTTTCATCGAAAGGCAAATCGTTTCCGGCAGGCGAAGTCAATAACATGCCTAAGCGCACCCCATCGGCACTGTATTTATCAATCAGGTCGAGTGGGTCGGGCGAATTGCCTAAAGACTTACTCATTTTTCTGCCCAACTTGTCGCGCACAATACCGGTATAATATACATTGCTGAAAGGCTTTTGCCCTGTCCATTCATAACCCGCCATAATCATACGTGCCACCCAGAAAAACATAATTTCAGGAGCCGTTACTAAATCGTTGGTAGGGTAGTAGTACTTAATGTCTTCGTTGTTTTTGTCTTTAAAACCATCGAATACCGAAATGGGCCACAACCACGAACTGAACCAGGTATCTACTACATCTTCATCTTGTTTCAAATCGTCCACAGTCCACAGTCGGCTGTCCACAGTTTTACTGTCGTCTGTCGTCTGTCGTCTGTTGACTTTTTCTATCGCTTCTTCTCTAGTCTTTGCCACTACATAACTTCCATCGGGCGCATACCAAGCAGGAATTTGTTGTCCCCACCATAATTGGCGGCTAATGCACCAGTCTTTAATATTGTCTATCCAGTGCTTGTAAGTGTTTTTAAACTTGGCAGGATGAAACTTAATTTCATCGCTCATTACCGCATCTAAAACCTGCGGGTTTTTGGCAATAAACTTTTTCATATCAACAAACCATTGCAGCGATAAGCGCGGCTCAATAACTGCTCCGGTTCTTTCTGAAGTACCTACTTGGTTTTTGTAGTCTTCAATTTTTTCGATTTGTCCAATCGTCTCTAAGTCTAAAGCAATTTGCTTGCGCACGGCAAATCTATCCATACCATTATAGCGTTCGCCATGCTCGTTTACCGTACCATCTTCGTTGAAAATATCAATTACTTCAAGACCGTGTTTAACGCCCAGTTCATAGTCATTAATATCATGCGCAGGGGTAACTTTCAGGCAGCCCGTTCCAAATTCTATATCAATATAATCGTCAGTGATAATCGGAATTTCACGATTGATAAAAGGCACTAAAGCTTTTTTGCCATGCAAGTGTTTATAGCGTTCATCATCAGGATGCACACAAATAGCCATATCGGCCAGAATGGTTTCGGGTCTTGTGGTTGCAACTGTTATAAAACTGTGGTCTGTCGTCTGTGGACTGTCAACTATAAGATATTTAACATAGTACAACTTCGAGTTAACTTCCTTATGCAACACCTCTTCATCGCTCAAAGCCGTTTTGCCTACCGGATCCCAGTTTACCATGCGCTTGCCACGGTAAATCATGCCTTTTTCATGTAAATCAATAAACACATCCAACACCGCTTCGCTTAATGTTTCTTCCATGGTGAAGCGGGTTCTATCCCAATCGCATGAAGCACCTAACTTCTTTAATTGCTCCAGAATAATGCCGCCATATTTTTCTTTCCATTCCCAAGCGTAGCTCAAAAATTCATCGCGACTTAAATCGCTTTTTTTAATGCCACGCTCACGCAACATTTGCACCACTTTAGCTTCAGTAGCGATGGAGGCATGGTCGGTGCCGGGTATCCAACAAGCGTTTTTGCCTTGCATACGTGCTTTGCGTATTAATACATCCTGAATAGTATTATTGAGCATGTGCCCCATGTGCAACACACCTGTAACATTTGGCGGTGGGATAACAATGGTAAACGGTTCTCTTCCATCGGGCTTCGAACTGAAAAAGCCTTTATTCAGCCAATATTGATACCAGTTGCTTTCAATCTCTTTGGGGTCGTATGTTTTGGAAAGTTCCATGAATAGGTTATTTGAGGGTGCAAAGTTAACCAATTCATGTTTTGATTGAATCTAAAAAGATGTTATACGGTTCATAAATTTATTTTAGACGAAAACAATATCGTATAATGCCGATGTAACAGTCGTTTAAACCAATAAAATTGGTCTGTTACGAATGTACAATCGGTATTATTAACGCTGAATTTTTACCTCATCGGGGAGGAAGATGCTGGGGTCGCCACCGTTTATCACAATTTCGCGCACAATGGTAGAACTGATATGAGACAAATCAGGGTCGCTGATGATACAGATGGTTTCGAGTTCGGGGGCCATTGATTTGTTGAGCTGGGCGATAGTTTTTTCGTAATCAAAATCGGCAGCGGTACGTATGCCTCTGATGAGATATTTCGCGCCAATATTGCGGGCAAAGTTTACGGTTAAACCTTGAAATTCGGTTACTGCCACTTTAGGTTCGTTTTTAAACACTTCTTTTATCCAATTGATGCGCTCTTCAAAAGTGAAAGAATATTTTTTGGAAGTATTGTTGCCAATAGCCATTACTACCTTATCGAACAAAGGCAACGCACGTTTCACAATATTTACATGCCCTTTGGTAATGGGGTCGAACGAACCGGGAAAAACTGCAATTTTTTCAGACATTGATACAATGTTTTATTAACCGCTAATATAGTTTGCTTTGTTGGGTTTCAACGTATCGTAAAAAACAGCAAGCCCTTCCAAAGTTTTAAAACTTCGGAAGGGCTTATTTCATTTATAGGTAAAATACTGAAAACTTATCAAGCCATTACTCCACAACCGCCTTCGCCCCTGCAATATTTTTCAGCATTTCCACATCGTTCAGCAAGGTAGAAAGCGAGGCTTTCATATCTGCATTGTCTTTTTGCATAGCCGTATTAGCTTGTTTCAGATTCTCATTTTCTTTATTCAATTGCTGAATGGCTGATATGGCAAGCGTGGTTAATGCTTCATAATCCACCGTGCGGAAATCGCTTACCTGCCTGCCGAATACGAATACCTTGCCTTCGTCAGCAATATTTACTTTGAACGAGGAAGCATCCGCCTCTAATACTTCCAACAACTCTTTGCGGGCTGCCTTCAAAAATCAACTGCACTTTTTCGCCTGCTTTCAGGTTGTTTTTCAAGGTTACTGTTCCATCTTTTATTTCTGCAAGCGCATAAATATCGGGTATAACATTTTCCATCTTGTTTACCGCATTGGGATATACCTGTTCTAATTCTTGCGCGATTACTTTTTTCATCACACGGCTACCGTTGCCGATGGTATCAATGTATTGATAATCGGTGATGGCAATGCTGCGCACGGTTTGCAAATCATGTGCATTGTCACTTCTGCCCAAAATATTTTTAATCCGTCTATCACTTACCGCATTAAATTCAGGACATACTATTCTGCCTGTGGCGCGGATAGAAACGGGTACATTGCCGCTTGTCGGATTTGTTGCTGCGCCCAAGGGGCTGAGATAGCCATAGGTGCCGGTATGGCTGGTAGTAGCGGTAGTTGCCACATCGAGCGGGAAAGCGGGCGAGGCAGTGCCGATACCTACAAAAGTGTTGGCGTTAGCTCCATTAACGCCATTGATGCTGCCTAGCACAAGGGCGTTGCTGACACTTACTAAAGCCCGGTGTCCAATAGCAGTGGCATTGGAAAGATTACCCGAAGCCACATTTGCCAAGTAGCCAATGGCGGTGTTGTTGTTGCCGGTGGTATTAGAAACCAACGCATCACGTCCCATAGCAGTATTATCGTTTCCGGTGATATTATCACGAAGTGCGCCTAATCCAAAAGCGGCATTTCTTTCTCCTTCGGTGTTATCTCTAAGCGCATCTCGTCCGGCAGCAGTATTGTTGCTGCCTGTAGTATTAGAAACAAGCGCCTGAATTCCGGTTGCGGTGTTGAAAGCTCCTTCGGTATTATCGCGCAAGGCGTGACGCCCGGATGCTGTATTGTCAGTTCCGGTAGTATTGGAGCGAAGCGCTTCATATCCGACAGCCATATTACCGTTTCCTGTAGTATTATTAACGAGGGCTTGATATCCCAAAGCGATATTACGTTCTCCTGTGGTATTGCTAAAAAGCGAATTGCGTCCGACTGCAATATTACGCTCCCCTGTGGTGTTATTATAAAGTGCAGCACGTCCAAGTGCAGCATTATCCTTGCCAGAGGTATTGAATACCAAAGCGTTCGTTCCAACCGCAGTATTATCTATTCCGATAGTATTACTATATAAACTGTTTATTCCCACCGCAGTATTATCATTGCCTGAGATATTATTGAAGAGAGCGCCTGTCCCGACAGCAGTATTATAGTTGCCGGAGGTATTAAATGCTAAAGCACCCCATCCGATGGCGATGTTATCGTTACCGGTGGTGCTGGCGAGGAGCGCATCGCGCCCAACCCCGACATTATGATGTCCTGTGATGTTGCTTAATAATGCTCCAATGCCGATGGCAACATTTCCGCTTCCTTCGGTATTGCTATACAACGCATCTTTTCCGAGCGCAGTATTACCTTCGCCTGTGGTGTTAGAGATAAGTGTATTACGCCCGGTGGCGGTGTTGGAATGTCCCGTGCTGTTGTTCAGCAGCGCCTGATAGCCGATGGCGGTATTGTGAATGCCTGTATTTGCAGAAGGCGTAGTAGAACCTCTCAATGCCTGATAACCCACTGCCACATTGGTATTGGTGAAGGAAGTAGTAGTGTTGTTGGTATTGCGCATAGCACCGGCTCCTACTGCTGTGGCATTGTTTCCTGTGCTGTTAGATAAAAGCGCAGCATTTCCGTAAGCTGCATTATTGCTGCCTGTGGTGTTGGAGCGAAGCGCGTCCGCTCCAATGGCGGTATTGAAACTTCCGGTAGTATTGAAATTAAACGCTCTATACCCCATAGCGGTATTACCGGCACCAGTAGTATTCAAAGAGAGTGCAACACTTCCGATGCCGGTATTGAAATTTCCGGTGGTGATACTCTGACCCGCCTGGTAGCCGAAAAATGTGTTGAGTTGGGTTAACTTTCCAG
>CAYSGX010000053.1:11802-12133 GCA_964430605.1 uncultured Chitinophagaceae bacterium | reverse complement strand
AGATTGATAAAGGCATAGAATTGATTTTTACCGATACGGGACATATCATAGGCAGCGCTGCCGTGCATCTGAATATTCAGGATTTTTCAAAGCATTATAAAATCACTTTTACGGGCGATATAGGCAGGTATAATAATAAAATATTGCGTTCGCCCGAAAAATTTCGCCAGGCAGATTATATCATTTGCGAATCTACCTATGGTGGCATATTGCATGAAGAAACAAGCCTTTCAGAAGTTCGCTTGTTAAAGATTGTTCAGAATACCTGTGTAGAAAAAAAGGGGAAATTAATTATTCCCGCATTTAGTGTTGGCAGAACACAAGAGATTGT
>CAYSGX010000053.1:0-11792 GCA_964430605.1 uncultured Chitinophagaceae bacterium | reverse complement strand
TGGAATTTGAAAAAAAATTGCCCCACATTAAAGTATATGTTGACAGCCCGTTATCTACCGATGCCACAGATATTTACCGCAAACACAAAGATTGTTTTAACGATGATATTAAAGAGTATATGGAGCTGGATTCAACACCATTTGGCTTTAAAAAACTTACTTATATACATGATGCGGAAGAATCAAAACAACTGAATTTCAGCGATGAGCCTTGTATTATCATTTCCGCATCTGGTATGGCAGATGCGGGCAGGGTGAAACACCATATAGCCAATAATGTTTCCAATAAAAGGACAACTATCCTGATAGTAGGATGGTGTTCGCCAAATTCATTGGGCAGAAAGTTGCTTCGGGGAGATAAGGAAGTAAGGATTTTTGGCGAATCGCATATTGTGAGAGCCGAAGTGGTGGTGATGAACGAGTTTAGCGCGCATGGCGATTACAACGAAATGCTGAAGTTTTTATCGTGTCAAGAGCCTTCAAAAGTGAAGCAGATTTTTATGGTACATGGCGATGAAGATGTGCTGCCACAATGGAAAACCAAACTCGAAACCGCAGGATTCAGAAATGTTATTTCGCCAAAGTTGCATGAGACTTTTGAGGTTAGGTAGAGTAGGCATGATACAGCTAAAAGCTGTAATATTGTAGGTGTCGTAGGTATAGCCTACAACCAGTATGGTGAATGATTTACCGCTTCCCTGAAACGGTATTTGGCATAAAGGAATAAAAGTAAAAGCCAATTCCTGTCCGTTACTCAAAATTCTTATCCCGTTTTCAACTATGGGGTTGTGCAACAGCCACCGCTGTTTTATGTGGCGTTTTTGTCTGTGCGAAGGTTTTTATTTTCAGAATACATATCTTATAACAGCATCTAAATTATTGTCTGTAAACAATGGTGATTTGTCAAAAGCGACACCTATGCTCAATGAACGGGTAACGTGTGCTTGCAGAGTGAAGATGTGTCTGAGTTGAATTAAACGAAGTTGATAGGCTGCATCCACCCGTTTAAAGAAGCCTAAATGTAAACCTATATCCAATTCAGTATTACGCTCCTGACGTAGCAGAAAATAAGGTTCAATTTCAAATTTGTCTTTAATTCGGAACAGATAAGATGTATTGACATAAAACTCCCTTTGATTAACCAGTAATTTCTCTCCGTCTGACTTTACAGAAGCGCCAACCGCATTTTTGGTTGAGAACCCCAAAGAGAAATTTTTAAATCGGTAAAACGCTCCCAGATCCATATCGGCATTGGGTTTTAATGACTCCCCTGATTCATTTGAAGGCAATTGAAATTTATCCCAGTTAATTAAATCAAGATTGAAAATAAGTCTTCCGCCAATGTCAATCGTGTGGTGTTCATCTTTTCCAAGTTTAAATCTGTGTGTATATCCTGCATATACCGTATTTCTGCTGTAAAATGAATATTGGTCAGAGGTGATTGCGACATTATAAAACGAATGTTTATTCTTTAAACTCCCGATATGATTAAGAAAAAAAACAGGGGGCTTATTCCAAACGTAATCTTCGTTTGCAACGACTTTATGTTTGGCATAGAATGAAAGGCTGCCCCGTTGTGTATCCCTAAGCGGTATAGCTGCAATGTTATAGTAATTCATATCCTGAAAATAGATGTTCGGGCGCATGGTTGATTGCCCATAGCTTGATGAAAATGCCATAAGTGCTAACATAATAAGAGTAGCTTTTTTCATCTTAGTAAATTGAAGTCGTTAAATGTGTTTTGGATAAAATTACCTAATTCAGTGTCGTGTTTTCCACCTGTGTAGGTATAAAGTGTAACATTGCCTCCTGCTGCTTCCAGCCCTGCTTTTGCATCAGCAGAATTGTAATAGGGCACAACATCATCTGCATCTCCGTGATGAAAAAATACTTTTCCTGCCGGATTCCAGTTTTTATGAAAAGAGTTTTGGAGCAGTACCGCACGGTAATCAGTATCTGTACCATCCAACACTTTTGATAAAAAATAAGGCTTAAAAACTTTATTGGGCTGAAATGAAGGAACAAAAATGGATGACATTTGGTCAAACACAGGATAAGCGTACATCTGGTCAGTCGGTCTTTTTAATGAGGAGAATTTATTTATACTATAAACCGACCAGGAAATAATAGGCATAACATCCAGTTTTTTATCTCCTAAAAGAAGGCTTTCATTATGATACTTTTCGTAATTAAGTACTCCCGCCAGACTTGAACTTCCTGCTACGGTAAATTCAGTTGCATACTGTTCCTGAATATATTTATGAGCCGAAAGACAAGCACCGCCACCCAACGACCACCCTGTAATGAATAGTTGGGTATCGTATGGGTAATTATTCTCGGTAAGGTATTTTTTTACAGCCAAAAGTCCGTCAATGTTGGAAAGAAACATTTCAGGATAATACATGTAAGGGTGTTCTTTTTCTAAGGTAAGCCCAAAACCGATATAGTCAGGAATGAATACCACAAAGCCCTTTGATGCCCATCCAAGTCCCATATTCCTGACATCTCTGTGCGTTTCCGTACTTCCTGTATAGCGTGATGGCGTAATGTTATCCACATTTAAAACCGTTGACGGGATTTCTGTGCCGTGGCAATACATAATGAGGTCAACCATATCAATTCCATCAGGTATAATAAGCAGCCCTCTGGAATCAATTGGTTTGCCCATATACTCCGTTCGGTACGTGACAGAATAAAAAGTAACGTCATAATCTGCCCAACCTTGTGAAGAAAATTCGGTAATTCGTGCTGCTATTTCATCTTTTGTCAGATGTCCATTTGTTTTGATTTCAATCAACTTACCTCTGTCAGCAGGATTGAATACTTCATCCTTTCGGCAACCCAATAGCAATATGGCTATAAGGAAAATCGGTATTATGTAAACTTGTCCTTTCATACGGCATTGTTTATTTCCAAAGATATTCTTTTTCGTGTTTTTCATGGCTTCATGAGGTATCAACCATTCTTCATAGGGTCTTAACCTGGTTTCACAAGGTATCTTCCATCTTTCACAGGCATTTAACCATGTTTCACAAAGTCTTGACCGCCTTTCACAGGGTTTCAGCCACATTTCATAAGGTCTCGACCACATTTCACGGAGTCTCATCCGGGTTTCACAGGCTCTCAGCCATTTGGCTGAGAGCCTGTGAAACCATAAAACACTGATATTAAGCTATTTTTTTCATATTTAATTTCAGGATGGCTTGCTTTCTAAGTTTGGAGAAAATTGGTGAACTGGTTTTTTCTGTTAAAAAGACAATTTTTCTGCCAAAATATATACCGGTGGCTTCTGTAAATATTATTGTTTCTTCAGAAAATTAAGAATAGCGGTAGCATAAACTGTCTGCATCACAGATTAAACAGATTTAGAGATTGCACAGATTATTTTTCTAAAAGTCTGAAACACGGATTAAGCAGATTACAGGATTAACAAGATTATTTAGCACACAAAAGATGTTCAGCATAGTGTATAAAAAAATACCAAATCAGCGAAATCATTTAATCCTTATAATCCGTGATGCTGACAAGTTAGATTATTTAACCGGTTTATTTTGTATGAAATTAATACCTTTAGAATTGTGCTTCCGCAAATTGAACTTAAGGTAAACTGTTGATACATGAAAAACTCATTCATCATCACAATTATTTTTAGCTGCTTTTGCCTTTCAGCAATAAGTCAGGTTGAGCATTATTATGTGCATTCTTCGGCTACAGACGCGGCATATACAACGCAAGACAGTCATTTGGTAGCCTGGAATATTTCCGCCCCAAACAACAAACTTTTTCTTTTTATAGGAGGAACATTCAGCAGGGCGCAGCAATATGAGTTTTTCAGTTTGTATGCTGCCAATCTTGGTTTCCATGTTTTGAATATCAACTACCCCAACAACGTGCTCACCACGCTTTTAGCCAGCAACTCAGATAGTTTGAGTTTCGATAAGTTCAGAGAAGAAATATGTTTTGGAACTCAGGTAAGTCCTGCCGTAAATGTCGATTCATTCAATTCCATATATACACGCACATTGAAACTGCTGGTTTATTTGGAGCAAACGTATCCACAGGATGGCTGGGGACAATATCTCTTGCCTCAGCATACCATTGACTGGAGCAAAGTGGCCGTGAGCGGACATTCTCAGGGTGCGGGCCATGCGGCATATTTTGCGAAGAAGTTTTTGGTTGAAAGAGCGGTGATGTTTGCCGGCCCGAACGATTACAGCACTTATTTCAATAACGCGGCACCCTGGCTTAGAAATGAAGGTATAACGCCTCTTCATCATCACTTTACCTTTCTTCATTTACGCGACCAGATTGTACCTTTCGTCCATCAATATGAGAATTTAAAAGGTATGGGAATGTTGCAACAAGACGATACTACTTTAGTAGAAAATGTGCTGCCGCCCTATGGCAATTCCAGATGTTTGTATTCTAATGCCGCGCCTAACACTACAGGGCAATTTCATAATTCAGTTATCATATATTCCGACACGCCTTTAGATACAGATAACGAGCCTGCATTTGATCCTGTTTGGCGTTACATGCTGTTGTCTGATGTTTCGACCGGAATTGCTGAAAAAAGAAATGAAGATGCTATATTGAAAATTTATCCCAATCCCGCGTCATCAGTTGTCAATATTCAGGCCGGTTCTAAATCAAATGATATGCGGCAGATTGAAATTTCAGATTACACAGGGAAAACAATTTTAAAAGAATTTTTATACGGCAGTGTTATGCAATTAGATATATCATCGTTTCCTCCCGGAATTTACTTTGTGAAAAGCAATGGGAAATTCGGCAGGTTGGTGAAGTTTTAATAAGGGGTATTTTGCTGAATTATTTCTTAGAAGTTTGAAACACGGATTAAGCAGATTATATGATTACACAGAATATTTAGTACACGAAATGTATTCAGCATAGCGTATAAAAGAAATAACAAAATCAGCGGAATCATTTAATCCTTATAATCTGTGATTCAGATAATTTTTATTTTCGATTGGCAAAACTTATGATACGAGATTAGAACAGATTGTTTTAGTAGCTGTCTGCATCACAGATTAGTTAGATTAAAAGATTATATGGATATGAATAAAGAATTAAAATACAAGGATATTACAGAAAAAATAATAGGAGCTTCGTTTGAAGTACACAAGTTTTTGGGTAATGGATTTCAAGAAGTTATTTATCAGAGAGCCTTAGCATGGGAAATGAAGGTAGCCAATTTAGAATTTGCCCGTGAAATAGAGCAAGATATTTTTTACAAAGAGTTGCCCGAACCTATTGGAACCCGCAGAGCAGATTTTGTGGTAGAAGGAAAAGTACTGGTAGAACTAAAAGCCCTTAGCAAATTGGAGGATGTACATTTGGCACAGGCACTTAACTATCTTAAAGCATATCGCCTTGAAATTGGTTTACTTATAAATTTTGGTTCAAAAAGCCTTGAATTTAAAAGGCTTATTTTGTCTGAAACACATGTGAAACGACTTGAAAGATGATTTAGTGGTTGTCTGCATCACAGATTAAACAGATTGAGAGATTACACAGAATATTTAGTACACAAAATATTTTCCGCATAGTGTAAAAAGAAAAATACTAAAATCAGCGAAATCATTTAATCCTTATAATCCGTGATTCCGGCATTTTCTCTAACGCCTTCTTTCAAAACAACTATTTTTGCACGCTACATGAAACAAGCGCAAACGCCTGCCATACAATATCTTTTGCACGGGCTACAACTGGAAGAAAAAGCACAGGCCGAAAGGTATGCGGTAAAAGATTCGGGCAGTATAAAACAATTGAAACGCGATGGGCTGGCATTGCATCCCATTAAGGTTGGCCGTAAATCTTATGGTTTTGCCGAATATCCTGAGTTGAGTTTTAAAGTGCCGTTGAGCCAGGATACTTCGGGCTTCAGAGACAGTGCCGCCATAGAAGTATTTTATGACCAGGAGCCTGCCGTAAAAGGCATTCTGTTAAACATTAGTGGCAGCAGTGGCGAAATACGTTTGTTTGCCCCCGATTTTCCTGACTGGATAGAAGAACATGGCGTGGGTATAAAACTTACACCCGACACCCGCACTACCGAAATTATTTCAGAAGCATTAATGCAGCTCGATGAAGGTAAAGGCGCGAAGGGTTTTGTTTTTTTCAACCTCATATATAATGGCGATGCAGCGCAGTTGCCGCAGCCCGAAAAATATGAAATTGCTAAAGTGAGCTATCTCAACGAAAGCCAGCAGCAGGCAGTTGCCGAAATAGCAGGCGGCAATCCGTTGGTAATTATTCACGGGCCGCCCGGCACGGGAAAAACCACCACGCTGGTAGAAGCCATTGCCGCACTGGTAAAAAACGGTGAGAAAATATTGGTAACTGCGCCCAGCAATGCCGCTACCGACCATATTGCCCTGCAACTCATAAAGCGTGGCGTAAAAACCATGCGTGTAGGCAATCAGGCCAAAATTCATAATGATTTATTGCCGCATACGCTCGAAGGAAAATTGCAGCAAGGTGCCGAGCAGCAGCAGTTAAAGAAGATGCGCATTCAGGCCGAATCGTTCAGAAAAATGGCGCACCAGTATAAGCGGCATTTTGGAAAAGCGGAAAGAGAGCAACGCAAATTGTTGATGCAGGAAGTAAAATCTATTCGTAAAGAAATACGCTCGCTGCAAAATTTTTATGCTGAAAAGTGGATAGAAGAAGCCTCAGTAATTTGCGGCACACCCATAGGGCTTCACGATGAAACGGTGAAGAAAATTAAATTCAACACACTGGTAATAGATGAAGCGGGGCAATGCCTCGAAGCGCTCGCCTGGGCTGCCATTACCGATACACAGCGATTGGTTTTGGCGGGCGACCATTTGCAATTGCCGCCTACTGTTATTTCTGAAGAAGCAATAAAGAAAGGATACAACAAATCTTTTCTCGAAGTGGTAATAGAGAAATATCCAAAAACCTGTTTGCTCAATACGCAATACCGGATGCGCGAAGCCATTGTAGCTTTTCCGAATTTATATTTTTATGAAGGCAAGCTGAAAACCCCCGATACTCTAAAAAATACCAAAGAGCATTTTGTTTTTTATGATACCGCAGGTACCGGTTTTCAGGAAGAACAATCTGCCGAAAACAGCAGCCTTACCAATCCCGGTGAGTTAGATTTAATTCAGAAATTAATTGAAGCTGAAAATTATGACGTTACCAAATGCGCTTTAATTACCCCTTACTCGGGGCAGGTAGCTTTGGCAAAAGAGCGATTGCCCGGAGCGCTTAGAATTTCTACGGTAGATAGTTTTCAGGGGCAGGAATGCGAAACGGTTTTTATTTCGATGGTGCGCTCTAACGATGATGCCGTGCTGGGTTTTCTTACCGATTATCGCAGAATGAATGTTGCCATTACCCGCGCCAAAGAGCAACTCATAATTGTAGGCGACAGTGTCACTTTCGGCAGTGATAAATTCTTTGGCGAGTTTTTAAGCCATTGCCAGCAACACAATGCTTATCACAGCGCGTGGGAACTAATGGGGTAGAGGGCTTAGCCTGCCAGTACGGTTTCTAATTGCGGTATTGTACCAAATCTTTTTAATGCGGAAAAATGTGCCGATAAGGCTCCGGCAAAAGTTTTATTTTCTAAATAAGGCACATTAAACTCTTCGGCAGTTCGCTTTAGTATGGGGGCAATTTCAGGATAATGCACATGGCATATTTTAGGAAACAAATGGTGCTCTACCTGATAGTTTAAACCGCCCACATACCACGACAGCCATTTGTTATCAGGCGAAAAATTTACCGTAGTTGCCATTTGATGCAAAGCCCAGTCATTTTCAATTACACGGTTGCTGTCGGGCATGGGGTGTTCGGTGCCATCTACCGTATGCGCCAGTTGAAACACTACCGTTAACACCACACCGCCAATAAGATGCAGCAATATAAACCCCGTAATTACCTGCACAAAAGGTATATTGAAAAACATGGCGGGCATTACCAGCATCAGAAAAATATAGGCTGCTTTAGAAACAATTAATCTTATTAAAGCATAAACATTGGCTTTGGGGCTGTTCTTGTTTACACTGAATTTTGTGTAGCGGTGTATCTGCATAAAATCTTTCACAAAAACCCAGTAAAGCGTAGCAATGCTGTACAAGCCGATGCAAAACAAATTCTGATGGCGATGAGCCGCTTTCAATGGCGTGTGTGGCGATAGTTTCAATAAGGCTTTATCGGCAATATCATCGTCCATATAAGTAATATTGGTAAAGGTGTGGTGCAGTTTGTTGTGTTGCAGTTTCCAGTTAAACACCGAACCGCCAATAAAAGTAAGCGTGTGCCCTAAAATATAATTTACCGTTTCGTTGCTGCTGTAAGATCCATGATTAGCATCGTGCATAATGCTCATGCCAATACCCGCCATCGCGAAGCCCATTACTGCCCACAGTAATAAAGCCCACCAGCCGGGTTGTAAAAAAAGTATCAAAGCAAAAGGAATAAAGTAAGCGCTTAATAAAATAACCGTCTTTAAATACATAGTGGCATTGGCATTGGGCGAAATATTTTTTGTTTCAAAATATTCGTCAATGCGTTTTTTTGCCGTGATGTAAAAATTTGTTCTTTGTTTAGGCGAAAACCTGATATTGCCGTAGCGTTCCATTAGCGTAAAGTTACAGTTTAGTTGTTACTGTTTATTTATCAGCTAAAAGGTATTATTTCTTCATATTAATCGTTGAGAAATAAGTGTGTAACAAGACAGATAACATAATGACTAAAGTGCCAATAAAAAAGCCCGCATTGAGATTATTGTTTTCTCTGAATATCATAAAAGCGAGCAGAATGCCATATACAGGTTCAAGATTGATAGAAAGCGTAACGGTAAATGCCGAAAGGTGTTTCAGTGCATTTAAAGAAAGTATCATGGTGATATGAGTACATAGTATAGCTAAAACGGCAAGCAGTACCCAATCGGTAGCGTTGGGTAATATTTTTTCAACCTCGAAATAGCTGTTGTAAAAAGGCAGAAATAACGTAAGCAATAACATGCCGATGAATATTTCATAAAACGAAACCACACTGCTTTGCATTTCTTTCACTATATCTTTATTCAGGATATTAAAAAACGCACCTAAGAAGGCTGCCATCAGCGCCAGTGCCATACCAATGCCATAGGTATTTTCATCGGAATAAAAAATGATACCTATACCTGTCATGGCGATAACACTAAACAGCAATTCGCTTTTATTGATTTTGGTTTGTTCTATTAATGGTTCGAGCAGGGCGGTAAATAAAGAGGTTGCCGAGAGTAAACTTAGTGTTACGCTGACATTGGAATATTTTATGCCTCCATAAAAACACACCCAGTGCATCATTAATAAAATGCCTACTATAGTTAATCTTATAAATTGTTTTCGGGTGATGAGCAGGTTGCCGTTGGTAAACTTTATGTAGATAAATAATGATACCGAAACAATAATTAAACGATACCACACCAATAAGGCTTCGTTCAGTTCTATACCTCTGCCTAATACACCTGTAGCACCCCATAGTAATACTGAAAGGTGCATTTGTATATAGGCTTTGGTGGTGTCTGAACTCGACTTATAACTGGAAAGCATTAGCGCGGTGGCTGTGAGAGATAAATAATATTATTTATTTACTTCAATAAACTTAGAGATGTCTCTGTCAATACCCATTAACAGCAGGGTGTCTTTTTCATCAATTATAGTGTCAGATTGCGGCACGCCAATAATGTGATATTCAACAGTTTCTTTTCCGGCTTTATCGGTAATGTTTTGCAATCGTTTAATAGTGATAAGATTTATTTTATAACGTCTTCTTAAATCTAAATCATCCAATCGCTTGCCAACAATATTTGCAGGGGCTTCAATCTCTACAATTTCGTATTGATCGGGTAATTGCATAAAGGTGAGCATTCCGGGGTTTAATAGCTTTTCAGCCAAACTGATACCTACCTCTACTTCGGGCGAAACAATTTCATGAATACCCAATTTTTCAAGAATAATACGTTGTGTTTTATTCATGGAACGCGCTACTATGCGTTTCACTTTCAGTTCCATTAAAGAAACCGTAACTAAGATTAAACTTTCGAAATCGTTGCCTATTGCTACAATCACCGCGTCCATATCCTGAATGTTTTGCGCCCTCATAGCTTTAATATCAGTGGCATCCATTGCTACCGCATAGGCTACATCATCTCTCATGCTCTCTACCAATTCCTCATCGCTGTCTATTGCCAGCACTTCAGCGCCTTTATTGGCTAATGTAATTGCGACAGTACTTCCGAAGCGGCCAAGGCCTATAACTGCAAAACTTCCTTTCATTGCTTGTTAATGTGTTTTAATAACTTTTAAGGTTTGAAATATCCCGTTGGCCTGTAAAGTAATAAAATATATTCCTGCGTGTAAATTTCTGCCAAAATATTCTCTTCCCACAGTATTTTGCGGTTTAAATTCATCAATCTTTTTTCCTGAAATATCAGTAATGGTAAACAATGCTTCTCTCGCAACCACAGGCGACAGTTCATATTTTACCGATGAAAAATCATTAAACATATTGGGGGCGGCTACAAAATAATTTTTATCCTGAAGATGGTCGCTCACAGCCGTAAGTGCCGGGCAATCTAAAGCAACATTCAGGGTATTGACAATACCGCTTTGCATGGCAACATTACCAATGATTTTTGTAGTGCATCCGTTGGCAAATACTCTTACATTATAATTGCCGCTATCGGCAATACCTGTTTTATAATCGCCCGAAATATTGCTAAAGTCGAACCAATTATTGCCTATAAATTCTATGCGGGCGCTTTGTATGGGAAAGCCTGTAGCGGCATTCGTTATTTTGCCTTCTAAATATGCGGCAGGAGTATAGTTGGGTGTTAGAACAAATAATCCTTCTTCCATATCTGAAGCGATGATTGTTCCCGATGGGAAATAAGGATATACGTCCCAGCATCCGGCAAAACCATCTTCAGGCAGAAAGGGAGAAGTGTCGAAACTACCCACTTCAATCAGGTTATCGGGGTGTGTGGCGTCAACAATGGTTACGCCATCTTTATATGCGGCTACTACTAAATAGCTGCCTAATACTCTTACATTATGCGGAATAACCTGGGTGGCAATGGTGGACTGGTAGCGGTCTAACTCTTTGATATTATCTATATCGCTTACATCATAAGAAGTTACAAACGAGCCTGCTCTTTCATCGGTAGTAAATAAATATTTGCTATCGTCAGAAAGCCAGGTATTATGGGTAAAACGGTTGGGTGTTTCTTTGGTAGCTAATAATATGGGGTTGGCTTTATCGCTCACATCAACTACCGAAAACCAGCCCCGGCTCATCTCGGCTGTCCATGCGGTATCATTTCTTACAAAACAATCGTGTACATAATCGCTCTCGTATATGCCCAGTATAGTGGGGTCTTCGGCATTTTGGTTTAAATCTAATATCATAAAGCCCCTGTCGTCAGAAGGGCGGTCGGCAGCGGCATTATTAAATCCGTTTAAATAAGCAATGCCATTTTCATCTATAAATATGGTGTGCGCGGTGCGTAATTGTCCGCCCCCGTTCCAATACAACGATGAAACACTGTTGGGCAATTGCGACAGGTTTATTATCAATAAGCCCGAATCGGTTTCGTTGGTAACATAAGCATGTTGACCATAGGTTTTCATCTCCCGCCATATCCCTTCAGGCCCCGAAACGAAAGCTACTTGTTGAGGATTATCAGGATTGCTGACATCAATAATAGAAACACCTGTAGTTAGCCCAACTATAGCATACTCTTTATCATC
>CAYSGX010000052.1:0-12149 GCA_964430605.1 uncultured Chitinophagaceae bacterium | reverse complement strand
CTTGCCAAGAACCAAAATGAATAATACCAGGATTACAGGTAATGCCACTACTAAAATTGAAATTGTTACTCCGGGGCTTTTAAATCTTCAAAAACGATTTGAAGTAGTTGGCGGTGTTTTTTTAGAAGAAAAAAACAAGTTGGAAAAAATTTATGAATTGGGCAGCGGCATCAATACCGAAAGCATTGCCCTGCAACCCGGAAAATATTTTGTGGTGTACAGAATGAAAAATGCCAAAAGTATGCACACTACTAAAACCCTTTCGTTTGAAATAAAAAGTGGCGATGGGGTGAATTTAAGTTTACAATAATTTTCTACCCGGAAGAAAGGAGGTCGGTCTTAAAAGTTGGGGAGTAACGCAAAATCTCAGTTATTTCTCCTCCTCCCTTTAAAATGCTACCGTGTGTGTCTACATTTTTATTATAACCACACAATAAAAGACACATAGTTATGTCTTAGTAATATAATAAATAATTTATATTTTAATATTAGTCTAATGTCTTACGGTATAAACTATTGTAAATTTCAAAGCTGCCCGCAAATCAGACTACTTTTGAAATACAACCTCTATAACTCCCCTTTAAACAATTGATTTTAAGATTATTGACATTAAATATTATATATACTTCCATAACTTCCGTAAGTTAGAGCTTGTTTAAAATTTATATTACCGCAAAGACGCAAAGCAAAAACCAAGCGTTCATCATCCCCTCTGCGCCTCTGCCGTAAGAATTTCATAATTAATAATCTCTTAAGTTATACTCTTTTTCTAATTTGAAAACTCTTGGCAATTAGTATTAGTTATGACAATATTCAACTTGTGTATAGTTGTAGCAATAAAAAAGTCCTGACTTTCATCAGGACTTTTTTATTATTTACAGAATTAAAATCTACTAGTAAGACCACAAGTCTTGCTCGAAATCAATGATTTGATTTTTAACTCTGTCAGCTTCATATAAAGCATCCACACCTGTTGCGTAGTCTTGAATACGCCTGTCATAAACATTATTTTCTTTGATGATATAGCTGCCGAAGTAACGCATCTCAAACAAATCATCCCAACTTAAACGAACACCGTCATTACCTGCATTAAATACCTCACTGCGGGCAAGCATTGGACGTAATTCAGGATAGTAAGTCCAAAACATAACTTTATCGCCACGGTATTCACCATTCTCGTCATACACTTCTAAAATAGGTGCAATACCAATAATGCGGCAAATTAAAGTTGAAGTCTCTTCATCAAAAATCCAATCTTCTTTAATTCTAAACTTATTAACCTTAGCAGGGTCGAACGTTGGATTTGTGATTTCAGTTTTCTCTTCTAAAGTAACCGGATCTAATACAGTAATTGTATCGGCCGTACCCACACCTGCAACAGATACTTGCTCAGGTGTCATAGGAGAAGTGAACTCATCATCAATCGCATCATACACAGTAATCTGACCTTCGATAGCGGCATTACGCAGAATATCTACAAAATAGGCTTTAGGAAATTTGAAAGTAAGATTGATTTTCTCGCGAACATCAACAACTCTCCAAACTCTTTTACTCCAAAAAACGTCTGCTTCACGAAGGTGATCGTAAGGAATAATTTCGTTTTCCAGAACGCTTACTTTATCGTAAGCGCCATCACGCACTTTAGATTCTACTTTTTGCGCCTGTGCATCTTGTGCCTGAGCAAAAGTTAAGGTTATTGCGAAAACCGATGTAAAAATCAGACTAAGTGTTCTCATACGAATTCTTTTAAAGAAATTAATTTAACTTAAACGCTATACTAGGTAATTTTCTTGTAGTTCCATCAGGACCTTGTGCACGGATTTCATCAAAGTAAATCATGTCACCCGGTTTAGCTTTGTTTAAAAACTCTTTACATTTTCCATCAAATAATGGCCCGCTAACTCTTGCTTCAACTAAATCTTGTCTTTTGGCAGCATAAGTCATATTGAAACCTACAATTTTAAATCTGATATCAAAGTCAAAGTTTTCCAGTTCAGCAATAATACCTTGTTGTACTTTCATTTTAGAAACCGCAATACTGCCTCCCGGAGTACCACCAACTTTAGCTACAGGATCCGGAACTCTTTTCACTCTAAATTCAACAGCCCCCATTGATTTGGAAGAACCGTCAGGTTGCTTGGCAGCTACATTAATACTGGCTTTACCCGGCTGAGTTGCCTTAACAATGAATTTACCATTACTTCCTGTAATTGTTGCACCAGTAGCACTGGCAGTAACTCTCTCGGCAGCAAAACCCGGTACTGAAACCGAAACAGGGTTATCTACACCAATGTAAAATACGTTCATTTTATCGGGAGAAACTACAACACCTGCTTGCGCCACTTGATATTCAAACTTGAATGGAAAGTAATCAAACCCATCACCTTGTGGCTTTTTAACCTTGATAGCACCGGTAACTTCTTTGGCACCAACAGAAGATGATTTATCACTAAATTTACCATAACCACCTTCTACTTTCAACTCTTGATAACCATCAGCTAAAGGCAACTCATTTACCTGCGCTGGAAGATTTTTAGAATCCTTAATTGAAGAATTAAAACGACCTACATAAACCTTAGGATCTTGAGTTTCAGATGTAGCTGAAACGAAGATATCTGCAGTATATTCAGTACCTGCTAAAATGTAGCTTGTAGGCGCAATTACTTTTGCAGAAAGTTTATCGAATTTATAAGAAGTCGCATCAATTTTGCTGTACAACTTATCTAAAATTGCAGACTCAGAATTTTTAGCGTCACCTTTAAATTTCTCTAATAAAGTGATAACAGCAATAACCGGAACACGACCGAAGTTATAATCTTCCCAGGTTTTCTTGCCTAATTTTTTAACATTCTTGTCTTCAGGATTAAAATCTGCATTAAGGGTTAAGTTTTTCAACAAGGCATCACGCTCTGCCGCTTCTAAATTTTTAAGCGAAGGCAAATTAACCAACTGTTGTTTCAACTCTTCAATTTTCACTTTCAATTCGGCACCTTTCTGACTTGGTTTGTCAACGAGTAAACGGGTGGTTGCATCAATATCTTTTTTTCCTTTCAATTGAGTTTTTTCTTCATCCTCATAACCGCCACTTCTTTCAATCAACTCGTTTTCTATGCCTTCAACATATTCAATGAATTCGGCAGTCATTGTTCTAACTTTCTTTGCATCATCAAAGTAAGGGCCTGTTTTTTTAGGGTCGTTCTCCATAGATTTTTTGAAATTTTCCATGGTATTGGTATTTTTTCCTTCAACAGCATCGTTACTGGTATGTAAACCTTCTTTTACAAGTTTGAAAGCATTTAATACTTCAGCGGATACGTTCAAGGCTAACAAGGCGGTTAACACGAGATACATCATGTTAATCATTTGCTGCCGTGGTTCCTTAGGTATAGACATAATGGTTTTAGTTTAGTCTGTTTAAATGAATTAATGTGTTTTCTTTAAATGAAATTTAGAACGATTAACCTTTAACGCCCATAGCAGATAGCATATTGCCATAAACAGTATTCAAACCGCTTAAATTTTTGTTTAACGATTTAAGGTTGCCTGTAACACCACCTAATTCATTTTCATAAAGAGAATTCAAAGAAGCTAAGTTTTTAGATACTGACTGAATTTGCTCCTGATATCCTTTAAATTCAGCAGTTGTAGAAGCTAAACCATTAACCGCAGTAGTAGCATTGGCATAAGCAGCTTTCATTTGGTCTAAAGCCGCGCCTGCTTCTTTTGCTTTAGTGGCATACTCGTTAGTAGAGCCTGCAACATTAGCAACCTGAGTTAAACTTTCAAGATTTCCACTGAATTTTTCCAAATTAGTGCCTAATCTTTGAATCAAAGAAGATTCAACTTTAGCTTTTTCCAACATAGCATCTAACTCTTCTGTAACAGATTTTTTACCACCGGCCTTAGCTTTAGCACTTGCAGCTTCTTCTTCAGGAGAGATATCTAATTCAGGATAAATTTTTTCCCAGTAATAGTCTTTATGAGGAGGTAACAACCCTAACACGGCAAAGATAACCGCTTCAGTAACCAGACCTGCAGTTAACATACCACCCGCCCCGGGCCATGACATCAATTTAAAAAGTGCACCCATCAATACCACAGAGGCACCAACACCAATAAATGCGTTTTTTATTCTTTTACCTTTTGTTGTTTCAAAATAATGAGCAATAGCGTTCATAAGATTAAAATGGTTTTTTTTGGTTTTTTAATGATTTATTTAGTTCAAAAAGTATTCAAGTATTTTTTAATCGTTGATAGACCTTCCCAAGAAAGTCAATACGTTACGGAAACCGATATAAGATTTTGCAGAATCCTGATATTCCCAATGGCGAACGCCAGTTTGCAAGTAGTAGCCAATATCTTTCCAAGAACCACCACGAATAACTTTACGCTTTAAAGTAATTGGGTCGTCATCTTTTGCATCATAACGGATATCAGGGTTCAAATCGTGTACAAAAGAGTAAGATGCCGGATGATAAGCAGTAATAGTCCACTCTGAAGCATTACCCGCCATGTTAAATAAACCATAGTCATTTGGCCAATATGCATCAGCACGAACCGTATAGAATCCGCCATCATCAGGATAATTTCCACGACCGGGTTTAAAATTAGCTAATAAGCAACCTTTTGAATTTCTCAAGTAAGGACCACCCCAAGGGTAAGGTGCTAAGTCTCTGCCTCCGCGAGCCGCATGTTCCCACTCGCTTTCTGTTGGTAAGCGGAACGGATCATTAATTGCCTCGCCTCTTTCTTCTCTGTAATCTGACCAAAACTTGGTTCTCCATGCAGAGAAAGCATTCGCTTGCCCCCAAGTAACCCCTACAACAGGATAATCATCGAAAGCAGGATGCCAAAAGTAGTTACGTGTCATTGGCTCATTATAAGAATAAGAGAAATCACGAACCCAAACTAAAGTATCAGGATATACAGCAGCTGAACCGGAGCGGAAAAATTCAGAACGAGGCTTACCTCTGTTAGAAACTTTTGCCGCCTCTTTAATGTCTAACCAATAATATTCAAATACCCATTTGCTGTTATCCATCTCTACCTTTCCGTTCAACTGCTCGTTTTCAGGAACATACATGTCATTCAAAGACTCACTGTACTCTTCATCATCATATCTGAACTTAGACATTGCTTCCCAGTTAACACTTTCTTTTCCTGTTTTTTCATTTGTCTTAATAAAATCTCCGGCCAAGGTTCCTGCCGCTATGGAGTCACGTACCCAATTCACAAACTGACGATATTCGTTGTTAGTGATTTCGGTTTCATCCATGAAAAAGCCCTGAATAGAAATTGACTTTGTTCTTTGGGTTAACGAGTTATTATAATCCTGATCACTTTGACCAATGTGCAAAGTGCCCGAAGGAATATAAACCATTCCGTAAGGAATAATGTTGTTCCAACCCGGACGGTCTTGAACACCTACTAATTGACCATTGTAGCCTCCGCCACATGAGGCGAAAAACATTGCGATGCAGATAACAGCAAAGAAGTTAAATTTCATGGTTATTGTTTTAATTACTTTAAACTACTCTTATAAAGGGCGTAAAAATAAAATTTATTTGCAAAAACAAAAATTATGTCAACAAAATTTTATTACTACGCTTAAATACCTAATCACTATAAAAACCTTGGATTGTACACCTTTTTCCCCGGTTTCACCAAATCTTTCAGCAAGATACGATAGTTTGCGAATATTTCATGCGAACCATTGCTTACTGAATTCAAACTACTCAACGTATAATCGTAACTATATCCAAGCCTAAAACTCTTTGTTATATTAAACCCGAATAAGAACGATACCGCATCAAAACTTTTTCGGGCGTTGCCTCTAAACGATGAACCCAAATAAATATTGTTTCGATATTGTAAAATTAAGTTAAAATCTGTTTGGTAGTAGGCTAAATCTGATTTTAAAAGTGCGCTCGGTGTTAAAGTGAATTTTTTGCTCAACACAATATTGTATAAAACCATTGCCGTATAGTAACGGGTAAACTCAATTTTAGCATCACCAAAACTAGTTTTCAAATTTGTTTTTGAAGCTGAAATATTATTGGCTGAAATTCCTAACTGTAATCCTTTTGTATTGAAATAAACACCTGTATTTATTTCAGGCGCAATACCGCTAACAGTATTGTTTGGAATAAGATTGTCGTTATGATTTATAGCTGTTTCATAGTTGCCTTGTGGCGCTCTTAACTTTCCTCCATTAAGTTGCTGCTGAAATATTCCTGCCGAAACTCCAAAAGAAATGTTACCAAAACTTAATGGCTGCCTGTAGGCATAAGCCAAATGAAAATGCGTAGTGCGCTGTGCCCCCATTACATCATTCACAACATAAATGCCTGCATTTGAATTGGCGAAATTTAATGGCGAGTGTGTTGAAAAAGATTGTAGCGTTGGATTGCCTTCAATACCGACCCACTGTGCCCTGTATAATGCGGTTAAATGAATAGCATTATCAAACCCCGCATAAGCAGGGTTATAAGCGAGTTGATTAAACATATAATGCGTAAACTGCTGCGCATTTTGTGCCACGACAAAAAATACATTTAATGCTAAAACAATAGAAAAAACTATACTCTTCTTCATGTAATTGAAGTTGAAAGTTAGTTAACTTTTTTTGAACGAAACAGAAAGTTGTTGTATTACTTCATCAATATTTTCTGCTGCTGTATGACACACGTTGTTTTCACACACGTAAATCATGGTTTTATCTTTTACGTGTTTGTCTTTCAGCATGATAAAATCAGCAGATTCGGTTATACTGCCCATTAGTATTTTTTCAGGAATATAGTGTTGTAAAATTTGCTTTGAAACATTTTTGAAGTTGCTGCCAACTACTGTTATTTCTTTAATACCAAATTGTTGCGCTTGCATTAACATTACCCAGTTACCAAATGATAAAGGGTATTTTTCTATTGACTCTTTAAGTTGCAGCAGTAGTATATCGCTCAACTTTCTGTATTCGTTATTATCGAAAATAATTGAAAGCTTAAATAAATTATGAGCCATTTGAGAATTGCCGCTTGGTGTAACGCTATCATATACTTCTGCTTTTCTTACTACTATATCGGTTTGTTGCGATGAAGTAAAAAAGAAAATCTGTTGCTCGCTGTCATAAAAATATTTCAAAGCAAATTCGGCAATTGCTTTAGCTTGATGTAAATATTCAGTATTAAAAGAAATTTGATAAACGCTTATTAAAGCATCTATTAATGAGGCAATATCATCTAAATAAGCAAAGTAAGTTGCCTTACCATTTTTGTATGTATGATATATTTTTTCTTCTGAAAGAAAAACAAATTTTTCTAACAAGAAATTAATGTTTTTAATTGCCCCTGCTTTATAATTCTCATTGCCGGTTGATTCATAGGCAATTGCTAAACCTTTTGCCATTAAAGCATTCCAGCCTAATAAAATTTTATCGTCTAAGCCCGGACGAACTCTGTTATTTCTTGCCGAGAGTAAGATGTTAATAGCATTTTTCAGTTGATGCTGAAAGGTGTTTAACTCAATGTTTTTTTGCTTGGCAAAATCTTCGGCAGCAGTTTTTCTGTTTAAAATATTCGTGTGTTCCCAATTTCCATGCTCGGTAATATCAAAATATTCACAGAACCAAGAAGCGTCTTCTTTCAATATTTGTTCTATTTCGTGTTTTTGCCAAACATAAAACTTGCCCTCCTCCCCTTCCGAATCGGCATCTAACGTGGCATAAAAACCACCCTCATCGCTTGTTAATTCGCACTGTAAAAAATCGAAAGTTTGCGCGATACTTTCAGCATAAAAATTTTCTTTTGTAATGGAATATGCTTCTGCCATAGCTTGCATAAGCTGGGCGTTGTCATAAAGCATTTTTTCAAAGTGTGGCGCCAACCAATATTCATCGGTTGAGTAGCGTGAAAAGCCCCCTCCTATTTGGTCGTAGATGCCGCCATTCAACATTTTTTTCAGTGTAAACAAGCCAAATTGCAAGGCTTTTTCATCTTCTTCAAAATAATATTTTCTGAATAAAAAAAGCAGATTGGATGTGTGCGGAAACTTTGGCGCATTGCCAAAACCACCATGTATATTATCGAAATACTGTTGCAGTTTTATGTAGTGCTTTTCAAGAGATTCAGCACAGTTTGATTTACTGTCTATATCAACTGCAATAACTTGTTTTTTAAGATGCGCTGTATCTGACCGGCTTATATACTGAATCAATTTTTCTGCCTGCTCTTCAACAGCAGTGCGATTGGTTTCAAAAGAATTAGCTACACTATTTAAAACTTGCACCCAAGAAGGGCGGCCATGTGCAGGTTGCGGAGGAAAATAAGTGCCGCCATAAAATGGTTTGGCATCGGGTGTAAGAAACATATTGAGCGGCCAGCCACCTTGCCCTGTAAGGGCTTGCACCGCTTCCATGTATATATGGTCTAAATCGGGGCGTTCTTCCCTATCAACTTTAATGCAAACAAAATTTTGATTCATTATAGCTGCTGTAGCATCATTTTCAAAGCTTTCACGCTCCATAACATGACACCAATGACAAGCAGAATAGCCAATGCTTATGAGTATGGGTTTGTCTTCAGTTTTTGCTCTTTGTAATGCTTCATCGTTCCACGGATACCAATTAACAGGGTTGTAAGCGTGCTGTAACAGATAAGGACTTGTTTCTTCGATAAGATGATTAGGAATGGCATTGTTGGAATGACTCATAAATGGCTATGTCTTTATTAAACTTGAAGAAAGAATTGTAAAAGTATAACAGACTTGCTATTTATAAGTTGCATGAAAAAGAATCAGGCAAATTATTTCTTACCTAAAAACAATTCAATGGCTTTAGGCATTGAAGCAGCTTCGGGTGTAGGGGCAATAATATCTAATTTAAGGCCTGCGGCAATTGCCGCGTTTTGGGCTGCTTCGCCAAACACGGCTAATTTAATTTTGCCCTGTTTAAACTTAGGAAAGTTTTCAAACAATGAGCTTATACCTGCCGGAGTAAAAAACACCAACACATCGAAGTTGTTGAGTTTTAAATCTTTTACATCGGCACTCACGGTTTTATAAACTATGGCTCTTTGAAACTTAAATTTATTTTTTTCTAAAAACTCGTGGTCTCTGCTTAAATCTGAACATGCAAGCATAAAGTTTTCATTGGCTTTATGCTTGGTGAGTAAATCTTGTAAACTTTTATCGGTGCCATTACCAAAAAATACTTTCCTTTTCCGGTATTGAATATATTTTTGAAGGTATAGCGCTATTGCCTCTGAAATACAAAAATATTTTATTTCGGCTGCCGGCTTGTACCTGATTTCTTCAGCAATTCTGAAAAAATGATCGATGGCATTACGGCTGCTGAAAATTATTGCCGTAACAATATTTACATCGGCTTTACTTTTTCTGAAATCTTTTGCTGAAACAGGTTCTATTTTAATAAAGTGCCTAAACTCCAGCGTTAATTTATACTTGGTTGCAATTAAAAGAAAAGGATTTTTGTCGTTGTCGGGCTTGGGTTGAGAGATAAGAATGTTTTTGAATACAGGCTTAACAGCGGCAGTAGATTTAGCCATACTTGCAACTTGGTTTTTTGGTTGGTTCTTAGTTTTGCCCGTATCCAGTTAGCTGCAACCACTTCACTAAAATCAATACAGGCGCAATTTCAAAGGTGCAAATATACAGTAAAAAATGAAAAGTGTGTTTGCGCAAATAAGCCGAACCTATAATTAATCCTTTAAAGCTTCTTATCAAAATAGTGCTCACAAAAATTATTGCCGAGGCAAGCAAAAAATAAGCGCTATAGGGATTGGGGCTATATGCTGCTGCATAGATAAACGGAATAAGCAACATGCCCAAAAGTTTCTGATTTAAAAAGTAATTAAACCTGAATAAATCTAAGTCTTCAGAAAAAGGAAACACATAAGACAAAGCTTTGTAGGCAATGTATTTTAAAAAATATACTACGGCTGTAAATAAAAAAATTGCTGAGCCTATTTTAAGTGAATCGGCCACATTGGGCTGAAAAAAATAATCTATGAAAAGATACAAAAGCACCGAACAGGAAATTATAAAATTCATCATTTGCAGTAATACAGAAAACGAAATTGCTGATTCCTGTTCGCGAAAAAGCTGCTGAGAAAGATTGGTATTGAAATATGCTTTTAATGAATCTTCAAGATTTTTTAAGCCTGTGGCTTTCACATAAATGAGCACTAAAAGTTGCAATACAAAAATGATAAATAACCATTGCGGGTGTTTTCTTGCAGGGTTGGCAATTATTCTTCCGGCAGCTTGTGCAGCAAATACCGATGGTGGCGACTCTTGCCATTCGGCTGTGGCCACTACAGTATCCATAAGATTTAAAATACTGTCAGACACGAAATATGGAATAGCAAATACAGCGCTATCGGGGACAGATGTTGTATCAACAGCATTCGTTAATTGAATCGAATTTGCTGTTATACTATCTTGCCCGAAAGTATTTACAGCGCAACAAAAAAACAATATGGAACAGAATACTTTCAAAGTATTGCAAAGTTATACCGAAACAACTCAGGTTTTGAAAAAATCAAAGTTTAAAATGTTCGGTATATCTGTTCTCTAAACAGATTTGATGCCAAAACCTGTTTGAGAACAGTATATGTGAATAGTTATTTTTCAGCGAAAATAAATACTAAAACCCTTTGTTTTTCCTGCGCAGCCTTAAACGAAAATTAATCCGTTTATCAAAAGTTACAAGTAAGGCAGGAAGCAATATCATATTAGAAAACAACGATGCAAAAAGTGTTATGGAAACCAGCAATCCTAAATATTTAGTGCCATCAAAATCAGAAATAATCAAACTGCCAAATCCGAAAAACAGTATAATAGAAGTATGAAGCATACTCATGCCCATTTCATTAATAGTGTCTTTCACCGTTTTAGCCACATCCCACTGGTGGCGTTGCAATTCCTGCTTATATTTTGCCAAAAAATGAATGGCATCGTCTATTGACATGCCAAAGGCAATGCTGAACACCAAAACGGTAGAGGGCTTTAGAGGAATACCGAAATAGCCCATCAGCCCGGCAGTAAGAAACAGCGGTATAAGGTTAGGAACCATTGATATTACAAGCATTTTCCCGGAACGAAAAATGGTAGCCATAATAGCTCCTATGATAATCAAAGACAGCCCCACGCTAAACATTAAGCCCCTGTTTAAATAATTGTAGCCTTCTAATGCTACAATGCTGGTGCCGGTATAGGTAACTTTATAATCTTCTTCAGGAAAAACAGGTTTTATAATGCCGTCTAAAGCGGCTCTTAATTCGTCTAAACGCTGCGAGCCAATATCGGGAATCTGAACAGTAACACGCGCCACCTGCTTAGATGAATCCATTACGCTGCGCGATAATTGCGCATTGCCTTTGTCTGAATTATTAAGGTATTGCAATACAAAGCCCAGTTCGGGTGTTAAGAAATTATCTTTAGGCAACCGGTAATGTTCGGGATTGCCGTTGTAATATGCCTGTGTTGCATACTTCAAAGCGTTTACCACTGAAACAGGTTTGGCAAAAAGGGGGTGGGCAAAAAGCGAATCCTGAACGGCATCAATTTTTTTAAGCGTACTCATTTGCAGCGCGCCACCTTTTTTCCTGGTATCAATTAAAATTTCTACCGGCATTATACCTTTAAAACGCTGCTCAAAATATTTCAAATCGCGGTAAGCAATCGTATCGTGCGGAATATCGTCTAAAATATATCCCTGCGAATACAGCAGCGTAACACCATAAGCCGAAATACCAATAATAATAAGCGTTACCGCATACACAACTTTTTTATATTCAGCCGATACCAATTGAAAAAAATCTAAAACAAACAACAGGCTTTTGTTTTCCATGTGCATCATGGCTCTTGTTTTGGGCAACGGCAAAAAGCTTAATACGATAGGAATAAACGTTAATGAAACACAATAGAGAATTACTACCATGATAAAAGAAATCAAGCCAAACTCTTCCAGCACCGAACTGCCCGTGAAATAAAAAACCCCGAAGCTTATTGAGGTGGTAATGTTGGCATAGAAAATAGTATAGCCCACCACTTCTATTACTTTAGAAAGCGCCCTTATTTTATTGCCGTGCTTTCTTATTTCGGTATAATATTTATTAAGCAGGTAAACGCAATTC